>CAZFGP010000033.1:0-30619 GCA_964518685.1 uncultured Terrimonas sp. | reverse complement strand
AATTTAAAGTGTACTTGTTTTACTTCAAAACGATAAGGTTGAAAATCTGAATCTCATAAATGGGTTAGGTCATTTCAAGATACAACTGTAATGTTAGATAATATTGATAATTAAAAAATTATAACCTATTTATGCAAAAGGGTTTTTATCGCCTGCATAAGTACGGCTTCCACTTCAGGGGCTACATTAGAGGCGAGATTACTTACTTCGTATCCTCCCTTCTTATAGGCCTGAGTGGTACCAACATACCCCGTTCCTAAATCACCGTAAGCTGCCATCGCCACAAACAGGTCGGGACGCTCCGCTTTAGCAGCAAGCTGGTATTCCACAAACAACTCACCGGGCATATACAATATTCTTGCATTCTTTATCTTCAGGCAGGCCAGATCTAATTTTTTACCTGAGTCGTTTCTTTTTAACCAGGCCATTTTTCTTGCGACATCGTTATTTTTTAGTAACAGAGAATCGTTTACAGATAGCTCTTCACGCATCTTATACAAATACGCAGCAGGCGGCAAATGCACAGGCGTTACAAGCCATTCAATATCTTTTGCAGTTATAGGCTGCCGGCTCGTAGCATCCCAGGCCCGCCTCATCCCATCAGCAAGACGAGTTGCTAACAGGAGCCGGTTTTCATGAGCGCCGTCATTATATTTACCCGCACCAATATTACCTCCCGCACCATTAAAATGAATGTGAAGGGCATCGGGTACAGCCAATTGGCGATAAAAACGGGCAATGCCGGGAAAGTCAGGATTGGGGATGCCGGTACGGTAATAACTTTGCGGATGAGTGGCATAGTAACTTATAACAGCAACAGGCTTATTGTTATTCCAGAAACTGACAAGTGATAGCACGGGATCAATTATGCCCTCTGGCTCCGCCCGTAATTCGGGATCACTGGTAGCGGTGTAACGGGTTGCACGAACCTTGCCGTCTTTACCATAGATATTCCGGTTGGAAGCTACTTTGTCCACTTTCGCCTGTCCGAGACCCATATGAGTAATCGGCAGGGAATGTTTAAGAGCGATCTTAACTGCCACGGTTAGTTTACGGATGGTTTCCCTTGCAAAATCACCTTTAAAACTCATCGGACGGTTGGGATCAGGATCAATACCCGCCTCAAGAAGAATTTGCTCAGCGCCTGCATCATACATTGGCGCATCATGCTGGTGCAATACATGGACTGCAACATGGTGTGGCGTAGTTTCAGCCGCTGCAGCAAGTGCATTCTTAAATTCATCCATACCCTCATTGGATATCAGAATCCAATCTATCGCACACATTACAATCGGCTTCCCCGAACCTAAAAGAACAACACCTTTTGCCCGTAAACCCAAATCCCATGTATTAATCTGGGTATCGTATGCCAGGCGACTACCTATCGGCGGGGTCACATCAATATCAAATGTGGAGAGGCGGAGTCCGTCTTGTTGAAATACAGACATCTGGCCCGACAAATCCTGCTGACAGAAAAATAGTATTAATCCAATTATCCACTGAGCGGAGGCCTTTAAAGCCGGTTTAATTTGAGTAGAATAAACTTTCATGTTATATTAAAATTATTCGTCCGTTTTTGATTACCTTTTTTACAATTATGGAAGTACCATTCATTGCAAATATTACTTTGTCATTATCGTGGTTATTGATGGTTACCTTATTCCTCTCCAAAAAATCAATCACATTCACCGAAGCCATCCGCCAGGCTTCCCCAAGATTGCACAAATTATGTTCCAGCAGAGTTTCCAGGTTTTCCAAAAGTGATTTCGCCGCACCAGCCAGCAACCCGGGCTCCCCTTTTAAAGAAACTCTCTTGTTTTCATCCAATACCACATCACCACCAATATGACTGTGATATTCTCCCGGAGGCATGCCTGCATAACAGGTGGCATCACTTACTACCAGCATACTATCGCCTTTCACTTTTCTCACCACTTTAATAAAAGCATCGGGAAGATGAATACCATCCGTAATGATGCCGGTTGTTAAATGCTCCTCGGCTAACTGATCCCATATCATATTGGGATGTCGTTGAAGCATCAGAGGTACCCCATTGCCCAGATGAGTAGACATTCGGGCTCCGGCTTCAACAGCTCGTTTAATTTGTACGGTATCGGCTAAGGAATGACCAATAGATACAATGATTCCGGAAGACACACAGTTTTCAATAAATCCTGCGGAACCTTCCCACTCCGGAGCCAGGGTGATGATTTTTATTCTCCCGCCTGCCGCTCCCTGAAAACGTTTGAACAAATCCCAATCGGGAGCTTTAATATAAGCATCATTGTGTGCTCCCTTGGCTCCGGGCTTTGGAGAAATAAAAGGTCCTTCGAGATGAATGCCTCCAATACACGCATCTACTAAGGGATGATTTTTACATGCCTCATCTAATGTATGTAAGATGGTAAGGATATGATCGTCCGAATTTGTAATAACAGTTGGGAAGAAAGTGGTGACGCCCTGACTCAATAAATAATGAGTGGCATTCACTACTTCCCCCACAGTAAGCGAAGGCACATTAAAATCTATCCCATGAATACCATTGATTTGTATATCCACCAACCCCGGACCTTCAAAGTAAAGAGGTGTTCCGCCCTCCTTCGTTTGGGTTACAGATAGTAGTGCATCATCGTCCAGAGATAATCTCTCTAATTTGCCGGTGATACAATCGGTAACAGAAAGAATAAGGTTTCCCATATTATAAGAAGTTGGTTTAAAAATCAATAATTATGAAGTTGGTTTCTTAAGCGCCGCCATCAGTTGGTTCACCTTTTCCGGCGCAGATTTGGTGGTAAGTCCCACTGTCAGATAAATCACAGCAGCTACCATAGTCGGTAAACCCACTTCAAGCGTCAGGCTGTTGAGGGTTATATTTTTCGTTATGACAAAAGTCAGTAACCCAGCTACGATAGATATAATAGCTGTTTTTGGACCACAGGATTTAAATCGTGGGAGCAGACCCAGCAGGAGAGGAAGCGCTGTTGGCCCAAGCAGGGCGCCAAACCAGTTTACAATCAAACCAAGGACGCCCCCAAACCGTTGGTAATTCAACGCCACAATTATAGTTGCCAATGTAAAAACAAATGTAGTAATGCGGGCGGTACGTAAAGGATGACTGTCGTTCTTAAACTTTTTAGAAACCACCGGAAGAATATCACGGGTTATAACCGCCGCAATTGTATTTACATCTGAAGAAGTCATGCCCATCGTGGCCGCAAACAGAGAGGCTATCACCAAACCGATCATCCCCTGAGGTAAAATGTCGAGCATTAAATGTCCATAGGAAGTGCTTGGGTCGGATAATCCTGGTATCATCAGCGGCGCTGCCCACATTGGAAAAAATAAGATCAAAGGCCAGATAAGATACAACAGACCGGACAACCAGGCCGCCTTGGATGCGGCTCTTTCTGAAGGGGAAGAAATATATCTTGTGGCAAGGCTCCAGCCGCCGCCATTATAACTCAGAAAGTAAAGCAAAAACATAATTCCTACAAACGACGCAGTATAAGGACTGTTAAATAACTGGCTGTGTTCGGGTGGCAACTGCTTCCAGATACCGGTAATAGACTCTGTGCCACCTAACTTTTTTACAACAAGAACAAACATCACAATACTGCCAAGTAGCTGAACAAAAAACTGGATAAAATCGGTAATAATCACACCCCACAATCCGCCAAAGGTTACATAAATAAGGGTTACTATACCAGAAACCAGGATACCGGGCATCATTGGGATACCGCCAACCACATTCAGCAGAACCCCAATAGCGGCCCATTTTGCACCCACATCAAACACTTTCAAAAGCACCCCGCTCCAGGCCATGATTTGCTGGGTGGGTAAATCATATCTGGTTTTCAGGTATTCTAAGGGGGATTGTATCTGAAAATTTTTTCTGAGCCTTACCCAATAAACAGGAAATACTTTAGCGCTGATCATAATGGCAACGCCAACAGGAAAGGCCCACCACATATACATGGTAAACCCGTGGGTATAAGCTACGGCAGCATAGGCCACAAATACAGCGCCGCTATGACCTGATACATGATGTGATACACCTGCCAGCCACCAGGGCAGTTGCCCTCCGGCTACAAAATAATCCTCCGAATTCCTGCTTTTAAAGTACGACCATACGCCAACCAGTAACATACTTAAAAAGAATAAGATAATTACCGCCAGATCCAAGATGTTAAAATTCATTTTTCAATTTTTATTTTAATAATTGTAATTCAAGGAATCAATTTATTTCCTGAAATAACTTTTTATTTTTCACTTTAAAAAGTATTCAAAAAATAAGTATGCTATCTCGTTAGACTCTTTCGTTGGGGAATGCATCGGACGGTTAGTCATACCCACCCGATCTTTATATCCCAACAACGCATTTACTGTAACAGCATGATTTAGCGGGATCCATCTTTGCGGCGTATCTTCTGATCCTCCTGAAACAAGAAAAGGCCGCGGCGCCATAAGCGCGTGCAGTTCATGCAAATCATAACCCTCTCTTACCAGTTGCGGATACAATCCTGTTACCGGATTTTCTGCCGTGATTATACCCCTCTTTCTCCAAGGGCGCGGATGATAACCTAAATACCAGGGCTCCCAATAATTAACGGATTCCCGCGATGCATCAAATACTATCCCGGGATCGGACCATACCGCACATGCAAATTTTTCAAACAAACAGGAAGCGAACATAGCCCACTTACCACCAAAAGAATGTCCCATTATACCAATCCGGTCTGCATCTACCTCCGGCCTTTTTGAAAGTGCATACCAGGCATTAGCGGCTGCATAAGCCAGCATAGATAAAGGTTCTACCGAAGCGTGATCTATATCCGGATAGTAAATAGCATATGTCTTTTCTTTTGTTGCCGCAGTGGTTCCTAAAGAAAGGGTTACAAATCCTCTTTTTGCTAATTGATAAGCAAAATCCCGGCTGGGATGATCCACCTCTCCGGTACCAATTGCTGTCTCCGGTTCATAGTAAACAGTAATAACAGCGGGTCTATTTTTACTTCCTTCCGGAACCAGTAAATAACCTGAAGTTTTTTCGACAGGTGTCCATAAAAACTCAATCCGATATTGGGTAAAACCATCCCGGTAAACTGAATCAATAATTTTCAATTCCTGATGCTCTAATAACGGCGGCCATTTACCCATTAACTGATGCCAGCGGTTTAAAATTTCTTTCCGGCGAGTCTTCCACTCCTCCTTCTTTTTTACTTTATAACCATCATAGAATATTAAAGGAGAAGAATATTTTCCAAATTTTCCTTCATATTCTTCCGGCACCGAAAAATAAGGCGCTAACTTTTTCCAAATGAAATTTTTTTGTATTGTAGCGGCATCTGGCATTGTTTTCTGGCCCATAGAAAGGTCAGAATGCATGATTAAAAAAAGAGAACACAATAACACCGCTGTAGTTGATAATTTCATGGCATGTTGTTTCGGTTTTTGCAGAATACCCGGTTAAATCGTTGGTTCCCAACCCGGCTCGTAAGTTCTTTCCCAGAACTTATCTGCTTCCGTATTATTTAATATATGTCCATTACTTTCATCAGTTTTAATAGAAACATTACCTGCTCTCACCGCAATATTACCCAACTGACATAGCAGGGTACTTTTGTGTCCTTCTTCAATTTCAACATTCAGCGGCGTTCCTTTTCGGATGCCTTCAAAGAAATTCTGAATATGCAGTGCATCAAGATTCTGGGATGGACTAACCGTATTGCGGGCATCAATGACCGTTTCGTTCTTAACTTCTTTTATCAGATTATTGTTCAGATCATATATTTTATACTCGTTTCCCCCGGCAATCACCAAAGTCCCCTTCTCCCCATAAAAGGAGGCCCCAACTGATGAACCTTCAACATAGCGCCCGTTACAACTTCTCCCTTCCCATTCCATAAAAGTATGATTAGGAAACTCCCAGGTAATTACCTGTGTATCCGGTGTTTCCCAATCATCTTTATATCGGTAGCGGCCGCCACCCGAACGTACGCTGAGAGGATAATCTACGCCTAAGCCCCATCGCATCAAATCCACCATATGTGTTCCATTATTAAGGGCCTCCCCCGTACCCCAATTCCAGAACCAATGCCAGTTATAATGTAAGATATTATCCCGGTAAGATTCGCGGGGGGCCGGACCCTGCCACAAATCATAATTCAGCCAGGAAGGCACTTCCGTTTTATTACCAATGCCAATGGAAGGGCGGTTATTGGTATACCATCCTCTTGCAAAGTAAGGCCGGCCGATTGTTCCTGACCTTAATTCGTTTATTGCTGCAATAATATTAGGCCAGGAGCGTCGTTGAGATCCCATCTGTATCTTACGATTGTATTTCCGGGAAGCAGCCACTAATAACTCTCCTTCATGTGGATTGTGAGAACAGGGCTTCTCCACATATACATGTTTCCCTGACTTACAGGCAAGGATACCTGCAGGGGCATGCCAATGATCCGGCGCTGCTATAACCAGGGCATCCATTCCTTTATCCTCAAGCGTCTTTCTAAAATCCATAACCCCCCGGGGACGCTTTTGCTGAATGGGCTCCACCGCAGCAATACATTTGTCCATTGCCCTGCTGTCAACATCGCATATAAAACTGACCTCGCAATTTTTTTGTGCGGCAAAATTCTTTGCCAGTGCGAGTCCTCTGGCATTCACGCCCATAATACCCACTTTAATGCGGTCGTTAGCGCCCGCTATGGCGGCATAGCTTTTGGCGCTTAATCCCGGAACCATACCCCCAAATGAAACCACCGTTGCGGCCTTCACACTGTTTTTTACAAACTGCCTTCTTGAATTATTCATGATCGTATATAATTTGAACAACTACACTAATTCTTTTAATTTCTTCATTGCAACTTTCCTCGCGCGATCCCGAATTTCAGCCAATTTTACTGCTGCTCCTTTTCTGCGCTTACTTTCATCTGCCGCCTCCATAAAGGTCAACATCTCCAAAGTCTCTTCCGGTTTTACAGGCAGAGTGCCCGTTTCAAAATACTTCACCACCTCTGCCAACATGGTTCCATACCCAGCATAAGGACCCAAAACGGAATCTCCATTTTCTCCATATGCTGTACCGCCATAGGTGTGCTTCCCGGTGCGCGTACCCCTGAACGTTCCAATCCGTTCATCTTCCCACACACCCACTGCAATGTCTGTTCCCTCTGTATGTATCCGCTCTATTTCTTTACACCCTGTTCCCATTACGGCATACAACATCTCAACCCCGTGAATTCCATACCAAAAAAAATCGGGGTGTGTTTTTTCGAGAGAGCAGGGACTGTAGGTATCGGCGCCTAAAACTTTTCCTATTTTACCATTAACCACCTCCTGAATCGAAGGCATGAATCGTAAAGAAGAAGAGGAGAAAATGGGGACATTGTAATGCTTCGCCAACTCAAAAATGAGGATGCCATCCACCAGTGATGCGGTTATTGGCTTATCAATGAACATTCGTTTACCTGCCTTAAATACAGGAATAGCCTGTTCAAGATGTCTCCTGCCATCATTGGTCTCCAGCAAAACCACATCTACTTTTTTCAACAAATCATCTATACTATCCACTATTTCTACTCCCATGGTTTTAACCTTTTCCACATATTCGGGAATACGACTTACAGAAGATTCTATGTCTAAACTGCCCTGGGGATAGGCGGCAACAATTTTATATCCCTGATAAATATCTGAAGGATTTTCCTTATTAAAAACCCTGGTAAATTCAATACTGTGAGAGGTATCCAAACCGATAATCCCTACCCTTTTTCCTGTTTGTGAAACCGGCTTACCAACAGAGGGCATAACATTAGCTGTGAGTCCGATTCCAAGACCGGCGACAGCTGAAGTTTTTATGAAATTACGACGGGAATAAATTGCTTTCATATTACATTTTTCTTTTACCAAACTTATCTTAAAATGCGGATAAAAGCAATGCTTATAAGAGCATGACAGTAAAATAATCAATTACAACGATTGAAATCCTTATTAAACCTGCATTTAAAAGCACCTTGCCAGTAAAAAACACACTCTTAAAAAAGCGGAAGGCAGGCAACAGATTATTTGTTACGGATCAACCTACAAGGGATTATTATATTCTTGTTTTCATCAACTCGTTCCGGATCTTTCTCTTTAACCATTTCGAGCAAAAGCGCTGCTGCCTGTCGCCCCACTTCATAAAAATCTTCCTCCACGGATGCTATGGGCTTATATTCGAGATATTTAAAAAACGACAGATTGCCAAAATCAGTGAAATCAATTTCATTCAGCTTATGCGGATATTTCTTCTTTAGAAATTGAATAGCATCTAAAGTAATATCATTTTTAAACGTGAAAAATGCGGTAGGAGGAGGCCTCAATTTCAGAAGATTCTGCATAGCTTTTTCAGTTTCCTTCTTAGAAAAGTCTACCTCTTTCACCAGCATGGGGTCAAAAGGTAGCTTTCGCGTAAGTATGGCCTGCCGGTAACCTTCAAAACGGGCAAGCGCAATGGGCATTGTCCCCGGACCCATAATACATGCCACACGGGTGTGTCCTCTTTTTATCAAAAAGTCCGTTGCTTTAAAAGCGCCTTCTATATTATTAAGCGAAACATAATTAGAATAATCCGCAGGCGGCTCGCGGATAATATGTACAACCGGTATACCTACCGTTCTGAATTTTTCAAATATAGCCGTATCGGTTGTGTTTTTCGTAATGCTTGCGATAATACCATCCACCCGATTTCTGATCATAACACCAGCAACACTCTCTTCCTTTACCACATCCTCGTGGGTCTGCGTCAGGATGATATTATACCTCTCTGCACCCGCAATTTCCTCAATCCCGTTTATTGCTTCTACAAAAAAAGGATCCCGCAAGTTGGGAATGATCAGTCCTATAGTGAAAGTTCTCTTTAATTTAAAATGACGGGCAGATTCATTGGCAACATAATTCCATTTATCTGCAAGTTCTTTCACCCGTTTTTTAGTGAAAGCGCTGATAGCCGGATCATCATTCAGGGATTTTGATACTGTGGAAACCGACATATTCAGCTTAATCGCTATATCCTTGAGCGTAATCCCCCTTCCCATTATCTCTTTTTTTTCATTGCCTCCGGCATCTCTGTTTATTTTAATAGGATATATCTTATTAATTTTAATAAAATGTAATATTGTTTCTAAAGCTATAAAATATTGTTCACACTTTTGTATAAAAGAAATTTATGAAAAATACAGTCCTGCGTTGGGGATATATTACCATACTCATTACTTTTTGTCTGCCTTCCTTTGCTCAGCAGTTGAACATTCCTGTTGAATATTACAAGTTAAAGAATGGGCTGAAAGTCGTGCTCTCTCCCGATACAACAGCGCCTATTGTTGATATTGGCGTGTATTACAATATTGGCTTTCGTATTGAACCAAAAAACCGTACCGGTTTCGCTCATTTATTTGAACATATGATGTTTCAGGGATCCCAAAACCTGGGCAAAATGGAGTTTATCAAACTCGTTCAGCAAAACGGCGGGATACTAAACGGCTCCACACGTTTTGATTTCACTAATTATTTTGAAGTCTTGCCGGCTCATACGCTTGAAACGGGGCTATGGGCAGAAGCGGATCGAATGCGGGGATTGGATATCACCCAGGAAAACCTGAACAATCAAAAGGGGGTAGTAAAAAATGAAGTAAAAGTGAATGTTCATAATCAGCCATATGGTGGCTTCCCATGGTTAGATATGCCACAATATGCGAATAAGAATTGGTACAATGCCCACAACTTTTACGGCGATCTCAATGATTTGGATGCAGCTACTTTGGAAGATGTGAAGGAATTCTTTACAACCTATTATGCACCCAATAATGCCGTTTTGGTGGTAGTGGGTCACTTTGAGCCGCCAAAAGCCAGACAATGGATCAAGCAATATTTCGGCACTATTCAGTCAGCTATTATCCCTGCACAGCCCGATATCACAGAACCCCGGCAGCAGGAAGAACAACGGTATGTTAAAGAAGACAGCCTGGCTACTAAGCCCGCTATTGCCATTGCATACAAAATGCCTGAAAAAAACACCCCCGAATATTATGCAATGGGATTAATTGACCAGATATTATTACAGGGTAAGGACAGCAAACTCTATCAGTCTCTGGTTCAAAAAAGGGGATATACTTCCACAATAAACGGAGGTATCAATTATTTAGGAAACATGTTCAACTATAACGGTCCGATGGTTTGGATGGCAGATGCTGTTTACGATTCCAATATAAAAGCCGATTCTATTATTGCACAATTCGACCACGCAGTGAACGAATTGTCGGATATCACAGAGGCTGACCTGGATTTGGCTCTAATAAAGTTGCGATCAAAATTATATGATGAACTGGGCAGTGATTTTGGTATCGGAAAGGTTGACCTCCTGGCTTCTTTTGCCTTATTTGATGACAACCCGGAAAAGATAAACACTTTGGAATCTTTCTTTAAAAACGTAACCGTTGAACTTATCAAAAAAACTGCAAAAGAATATTTACGGTCAACCAACAGAACGATCCTGATTATAAATCCCAAAGCCAATAAATAATCGTAAATCACAATTAATAAATCCCAATGGAAAAATATTTTATCTCTCTGATATTTACTATTTCAACTTGCATGGTCTGCATAAATGGTTTAGCCCAGAAGCAGACGCCCCCGCCTGGTGATTCTCCAAGAGATTTTACCCTTCCGGCAAAAAAACATTCCTTACTACCCAACGGGATGCAGGTGGTTAGGATACAATATGGCACGATTCCTAAGGTGCATGTAGCCCTGGCAATAAAAACCGGCGGTATCCATGAATCGGACAAGCAGGTTTGGCTATCGCAATTGCTGGCAAGTCTGATGAATGAAGGGTCTGCCTTTTTGGATGCAACCTCCATGGCTAAAAAAGTGGCATCCATGGGTGGAGAAATTTCGGTAAATGCAGGTGAAGATCAGTTTTTCATTCACGGCTCTGCCTTGTCTGAATATGCTCCTGAATTGATAAGACTTATCGCCGAACTTGCTACCAGTCCTGCATTACCGGCAAAAGAGATGGACCGGATCAAAGCCGATCTGAAAAGAAAACTTGCCCTCAGTAAAACGGTGCCCCAATCTATTGCAAATGAAAAATTCAATCAATTGATATATGGAAATACACCATATGGTACCACCTATCCAACTGATGCCATGCTGGATGGATATCAACTGGAAGATGTGAAAAAATTTTACAACGACAACATGGGCGCTAAAAGAGCTGTACTTTATGTTGCAGGAAAGTTTGATGAGGCTGCTGTTTCTAAATCGGCAAATACATATTTAGGAAAATGGAGTCCGGGAGCGACGCCATCCTACCCAGTAATTCGGTATGTTAATACGCCGGGAAGCACAATTGTACACCGGGCAGGCGCACCTCAAACCACTATTATTATGGGGTTACCCGTAATCAATCCCAAAAGTCCTGATTACCTGCCATTAACTGTTATGAATAATTTACTCGGTGGTTCCTTTGCCTCCCGGATAACCAGTAATATCAGGGAAGATAAAGGCTATACCTATTCACCTTTCAGCGGATTTTCCATTCATCCGAATGCCGCTGTCTGGACTGAGGAAGCAGATGTTACCAGCGAACATACAATTGATGCGATAAAAGAAATAAAAAAAGAAATTCTACGACTGCAAAATGAAAATCCGTCTGTCTCTGAACTCATTGGAATTCAAAAATATATGTCCGGGATTTTTGTATTACAAAATTCCTCTCCAACAGGGATCATCAATCAGCTTAATTTCCTGGATTTATACCAGCTGGATGACAATTATCTTACCCGTCGGGTGAAGAATATATATGCAGTAACGCCAAAACAGGTCAGCCTTCTGACTCAAAAATACCTGCCGGTAGAAAAAATGACTATCGTAATGGTAGGAGATGAAAATATGATAAAACAGCAGCAATAGCCTAAATTCAGAAGAAGCGTTGATCAATAGGGATCATCCGCTTATAAACAAGGCTCACTTTTGAAAAATCGTTATGCCTGGGATTCAATAAAATATTTGTTTCTTCCGGTATAATAACTGAGGGTACTTCAAGACCCAGGTACTGGTTTTGTTTTATAAAACGATCTCCGATAATGGCGGTGTCGCCCACAGCCGGATTACTATTCCAACTTTCCGGTAAATGTGAAATCTCTATTTTCAAAATTCTTTCTTCCGGTATTTGAAAGCAGGCCATGCAATAATCCATAACCGGGATACGGGAAAGGTGAACGATGCTTTCTAACAGTGCCAGGGAAGGAGTAGACGCCGTATAAAGTATGCTAATACCCTTGCTGTGCCAACGCCCGCCATAAGCTGCTGCGCCTGCGCCTTTCATATCGTCTATATAAATGCACTTGCTAATCCGGTAGACGCTTCTCATTATGCAAAGATTCCATGCTCAATCCTTCCCAACTCATTCATCAACAAACCAATACCTATAGAAGTATCCAGAAACTCTTTCGGTTTTTTATCGCCGAGTGCCATCACCGAACTGTTCATCCATTCTTTGAAATTATCCATACCGTCAAACACTTCCTCTCCGCGACTGTAGAGCCGGGCCAATTCTATCAGCCGTTCGGATTGTTCAGGATTTAATTTTTGAGTTGCCGTATATCTTCTCAGCGTACGATCTGAAGTTCCAATGATTTTTGATATTTCAGTAACGGTTAATCCGGTATTGGCTAACAGATTATCTATGGCTTTTTTGGGTATTCCTAACCTGATCACTGATATAAAATCAGTAATACTATGAATTTTTGAAAAAGAAGGAAGACCGGACATCCCCAACACTCCGATGGTTCTTTTTATGAAAGCCTGAAGCTTGGAATTGCTCTCCGAGTAGTATAAAGATAAGGGCTCTTCTACTACAGCAATTTCATTTACCAAAGGAAGATTCTTTTCTACCATAACCATTATATTTGACCCAAATATACGGTCATTTGTCCGGGTCCTAAAATTTTTATTACTTTTTCTGAAAAATATTTCTCTGATACGCTAAATGAGGCATTGGGTGTAACGCATGGATTCTTCCAGTTTGCCATATCCATACAACAGCCTAACTTTGCTGTCTGTAACTAAGTTACCAAACGAAGTTCTGATCCTTTCAAATGGAGTATAGAAAATTAAATGCTGCCGGACCAGACAGGTATCCGGCGTCATCAGTAATATAAAAACAGTATAATGAAATTCGGTGTAGTGATATTCCCAGGCTCCAATTGCGACAGCGATATGGTTCATGCCTTAAGAGATGATCTTGGTTATAAAGTAATTGAGCTTTGGCATAAAGACAAAGACCTTTCTGCCTTTAATAAAGAAGACTGCATTGTTTTACCAGGTGGCTTCTCCTATGGAGATTATTTGCGGTGCGGGGCTATTGCCCGGTTTAGTCCCATGATGCAAAGCGTTATTAAGTTTGCTGAAAATGGCGGTAAAGTGCTGGGAATCTGTAATGGCTTTCAAATTCTATGTGAAGCCGGGCTTCTGCCAGGCGTACTATTACGAAATGAAAACATGAAATTTGTATGTAAGAATATTTTCATAAAAGGTGAAGATGGCATAGCCTTAAAGATACCTTTGGCACATGGAGAAGGCAGATACTATGCAGATGAAGCTACGCTGGATCATCTTGAAAATAACAATCAAATCATGTACCGGTATTGCGACGAAATGGGTGAAATAACACCGGAAGCTAATCCAAACGGTAGCATAAGAAATATAGCAGGCATTACAAATACCTCGCGGAATGTATTTGGCATGATGCCCCATCCCGAAAGAGCCTGTAATGAAGATCTTGGTAACACGGATGGCAGAAAAGTACTGCATGACCTCCTCTTCTCCAACGTGGAAGCAGTAGCAGGCTGACTTTGACAAAAGTTTAAGTCTTTTTCTGCGAGATTTGCGTATCAAACACGTTATAAATTCATCAGTTATGCATAAAGTAATATTTTTTCTTGCGGCTATGTTGTTGGGTGCTAACGTCATTGTGGCGCAAAGCGGATCAGCCAGAATGGTAAACTGGAATTTCAATTCAAAAAAAATATCAGATAATACTTACGAGATTCGTTTTACTGCCGATATAAACGGCAAATATCATATGTATGCGCAAAACGCGGGGGTTGATGGCCCGGTACCTACAGTTTTCACCTTCACCCGAAATCCAATGGTAGATTTTACCGGCAAGGTGAAAGAAGTGGGAAAAATGGTAAAAAAACATGAAGAAGTTTGGGGGGGAGATGTAAACTACTATGAAAAGAAAGTAGAATTTGTGCAATTAGTAAAGTTGAAAAAAAATATTAAAACTAATGTAGGGGGTTCTGTCGAATTTATGGTGTGTGACGATAAGGAATGTCTGCCTCCTGCCGAAGTGCCTTTTAAGATCAATATCGGAGGATAAAAAAATGGGCAGGCTCCATTAACGAACCGACCCATTTTCAGCTAAGTAGATTATTATTACTACAGCGCTATTTGCTTCTCCTGCATCATCTTGCGGAGGTTAATCAAGCCATAACGCATACGACCCAAAGCAGTGTTGATACTGCAATTGGTCAGGGAAGCGATTTCCTTAAAACTCAGTTCCGCATAATGTCTTAGAATGATCACTTCCCGTTGATCTTCAGGAAGACGATCCAACATTTCGCGTACCCGGTTATGGCTTTGACGCTGCATCATACGCTGGTCAATACCATCTTCTGAAAAATTGATGACCTCAAAAATGTCGCGGTCATCTCCGGTTTTAATAGCCGGTGTGCGTTTCACTTTACGGAAATGATCTACACATAGATTGTGAGCAATTCTCATAGCCCAGGGTAAAAACTTCCCTTCCTCAGTGTATCGTCCACTACGGATGGTGTCAATAACTCTGATGAAAACATCCTGAAAAATGTCTTCTGCCAGGTACTTGTCTTTTACAAGAAGGAAAATGGAAGTGTAAATCTTATCCTTATGACGAAGGATAAGGCTTTCAAGTGCGGACGCGTCTCCACTCATAAACAGGTGGATCAACTGCTGGTCAGGCAGATTGGTTAGGGATTTCATAATCTTCTACGGTTTTTAATGGTTGGGATTTTTATTTATCCCAATAGCATAACAAGAGAAGTAGAAGTTAATACCAAATAGGCGGTAGTATTTTAAGCTCTAGTTTCTTTCGTATGATATTGGGAGTGCTAAAATATTGCTTTTTTTCATAAAACCAAACTTTTGTTAAATAAATTTCGATTAACATTTGAAAATCTTCGATAAACAGGAAAATATTAAAAAATAAGCCGCATAAGCAATAATATCATTCCTCAAGTAAAATTGTGTTGCTCTACAAGCCCTGAAAAGAAAGCCAACAAATTTAATTCTAACTTTGAACACTCAATATGATTACAACCTCTCCGAAAAAAACAAAGAAAACGGCACACATAAAAGAGCGTAATAACATCTTCATTAAAGGCGCCAGAGTTCATAATCTGAAAAATATCAGTGTTGAAATTCCGCGTGATAAACTTGTTGTAGTAACCGGCGTCTCAGGATCAGGCAAATCTTCTCTTACCATAGATACTTTGTTTGCCGAGGGCCAGCGACGATATGCTGAAAGCCTTAGCGCCTATGCCCGCCAGTTTCTGAATCGAATGAATAAACCGGACGTTGACTTTATTAAAGGGCTTTGTCCGGCAATTGCCATTGAACAGAAAGTAGTTACCCGTACTCCACGGTCTACGGTGGGAAGCATGACCGAAATCTACGATTACCTCCGACTGCTATTTGCCCGAATCGGGAAAACCATTTCCCCGATTAGTGGAGAAATAGTAAAAAAGGATGACGTAAAAGACGTTGTAGATGCTATTGTTCAGCTCCAGCCGGGAGACCAGGTATTAATCCTGGCGCCTTTCCATCTTCGGGGCAAAAGGGAAATAAGAGAAGAACTAAATATCCTGCTTCAGAAAGGATTCTCCAGGATGTATTTGACAAATAGCAGCTCCAAAGGAGATATAACCCGAATAGAGGAAGCGCTTGAAGGAAACGACGGCGTATTAAAGAAGCAATTTGGCAGCACAAAAAAAGGAAAAACCTACATACTTGTTGATCGCATAATGGTTAAAGATTTTGATGAAGACGATCTGCATCGTTTAAGCGACTCTGTAGCCACGGCTTTTTACGAGGGAGATGAAGACATGATCATTGAGATAAACGGCACAAGGCAAATCGAATACTCAAACAAATTTGAAAAAGACGGAATTACATTTGAAGAGCCTGTTCCCAATCTTTTTTCCTTTAATAACCCCTATGGCGCCTGCCCGGTATGTGAGGGCTTTTCTCAGGTCCTGGGTATTGATAGTGATTTGGTAATTCCCGACCCACGCCTCAGCGTTTACGAAGGTGCAGTGGCACCCTGGAAAGGTGAAAAACTCAGCCGGTGGAAAGAGCAGTTTATACGTGGAGCAAAGCACTTCGATTTTCCCATACATAAGCCTGTCATTGATCTTACACCTAAACAATATGATCAATTATGGAACGGGAATAGTTTTGTTCACGGCATTAATGATTTTTTTAAGGAGGTGGAACAAAATCTGTATAAGATACAATACCGGGTTTTGTTATCGAGATTTCGCGGCAGAACCCTCTGTCCCGAATGCAAAGGCTACCGTTTACGCAAGGAGGCGCTTTATGTAAAAATCTCGGGGAAGCACATAGGCGAATTGTGTACCATGCAGGTAAAAGATCTGAAACTCTGGTTCAGCAATTTAGAGCTCAGCGAATATGAACAACAGGTAGTAAAACGGGTATTAATCGAAATCAAACAGCGGCTTCAGGTATTGCTTGACGTAGGGCTGGGGTATCTGAGTTTGAACCGCCTGGCAAATTCTTTAAGCGGTGGAGAAAGTCAGCGTATTCAGCTCACAAGAAGTCTGGGAAGCAATCTCACCAATTCCCTGTATATTTTGGATGAACCCTCGATTGGCTTGCACCCCAGGGATACGGAACGATTGATTAAGGTATTAAAAGAACTGAGAGACCTTGGCAATACCGTGGTGGTGGTGGAACACGATGCCCTGATGATGCAGAAGGCAGACCATATAATTGACATGGGACCTTTGGCCAGTCACCTGGGCGGTGAAATCATAGCCGAAGGGAGTTACGGTGATATTATCCATAATCCCAAAAGCCTTACAGGAAAATATCTAAATGGAGCACTTACGATAACATCAGCTGGCAGGGTACGGAAATGGAAACATTCTATAATGGTAAAGGGAGCCAGGCAAAATAACCTGAAAAACATTGATGTAGAACTCCCGCTCAATGTATTATGTGTTATCAGTGGCGTAAGCGGCAGTGGAAAAACCACCCTGATTAAACAGGTGGTATATCCTGCCTTGAAAAAACTTAAAGGAGAGCCAATAGAAAAAGTGGGCCTGCATAAGGCGCTCGAAGGCGATATAAAGGAAATTGCACAAATAGAATTAGTGGATCAAAACCCCATAGGAAAATCCTCAAGGAGTAATCCTGTAACTTATATAAAAGTGTATGATGAGATAAGAGATTTATATGCCAGACAGCCTTTGAGTAAGATCAATGGCTTCCAGCCCAAACATTTTTCCTTTAATGTGGATGGTGGTCGCTGCGATGCCTGCAAAGGAGAAGGTGAGCAGGTGGTGGAGATGCAATTTTTGGCCGATGTGCACCTTACCTGTGAAGTATGCGGCGGAAAAAGATTTAAAGAAGAAGTGCTGGAGGTAACCTATAACGGGAAAAGCATCTTTGATGTATTGGAAATGAGCGTAGATGAGGCGCTTGAGTTCTTCAAGGATCAAAAAGAAATTGTGGTGAAGCTAAAACCATTGGCAGACGTGGGTTTGGGATATATAAAACTAGGCCAATCCAGTGATACCCTGTCGGGCGGAGAAGCACAAAGGGTAAAATTAGCCTCATTCCTGGGCAAAGGAAAGACTCATAGCTCCCCCGGAGGAGGGCATATTCTGTTCATCTTTGATGAACCGACAACAGGATTACATTTTCATGATATCAATAAACTTCTTGCTTCATTTCGCGCATTAATAGACCAGGGTCATTCCATTTGGGTGATAGAACATAATACGGATATCATAAAAAATGCAGACTGGGTCATTGATCTTGGGCCTGAAGCCGGCGACGAAGGAGGCGAAGTTGTTTTTGCAGGGGTTCCAAAAGATTTAAAAAATGTGAAGGGGAGTTATACAGGACGATTTTTATAGCCGGGATTATAGCTGTGCGCCCCGTTTAACACCCAGATGAGGCAACCCCAATTGATCTAAATCTTTTGAAAATCTCATTACCTTCGCAGACAAATGAATGAAAAGATACTCATCCTGGATTTTGGATCTCAATATACCCAGTTAATTGCAAGAGCTGTTCGCGAAGCGAATATATATTGTGAAATCGTTCCATACAGCAAACCGGTAACTTTTTCAGAGGATATCAAAGGGATAATCTTATCCGGTTCTCCATTTTCGGTTAACGATGAAAAAGCGCCTTCGGTAGATATTGCCGATCTTAATAAACGATTGCCGGTATTGGGTATATGCTATGGCGCTCAACTCACAGCTAAGAGTTTTGGGGGCAGAGTGGCGAAGACAGAAAAAAGAGAATACGGAAGGGCTTCCCTCAAAATAAGAAAGCAGGATATACTCTGGGAAGGTGTGGAAGCCAGTTCTCAGGTCTGGATGAGCCATGGTGATACTATTTTACAATTGCCGGAGGGCTTTGAAGTACTGGGCACAACAGACAACATTCCGGTAGCCGCCTTCAAAAAAACAGATGGTTCAGGAAATGCATTATATGGCTTACAGTTTCACCCGGAAGTATACCACTCCGGGGAAGGGAAAAAAATTATTGCTAATTTTCTGATTCAGGTTTGCCATTGCAGCCAGGACTGGACCCCGGCTCATTTTATTAGTGAAACCATCGAATCCTTAAGAAATCAAATCGGAACCCGCAAAGTAATTATGGCACTAAGCGGCGGAGTGGATTCAACAGTCGCTGCAACGCTAATCCATAAAGCCATCGGAGAACGACTGCAGGGCATCTTCGTAGATAATGGTGTCTTGCGTAAAAATGAGTTTGAAAAAGTTCTGGAAACCTATGGCAAAATCGGACTGAATGTAACAGGTATCAATGCGAGAGAGCATTTTTATACCAGACTGGCAGGGAAGACGAATCCTGAAGAAAAACGCAAGATCATTGGTAAAACCTTTATTGAAATATTTGATGAAGAAGCCCATAAGATAGATGGGGTGGAACTACTGGGTCAGGGAACCATTTATCCGGATGTTATTGAGAGTGTTTCCGTTCACGGGCCCTCCGTAACCATTAAATCGCATCATAATGTGGGCGGACTGCCGGACACCATGAAATTGGAACTGGTAGAACCTCTGCGCTACCTTTTCAAAGATGAAGTCAGAAAAATAGGTGCGGAACTGGGTATACCCGAAACCATGCTATCCCGCCATCCTTTCCCGGGTCCCGGGCTTGCTATCCGTATCCTGGGAGAAGTAACAGAAGAGAAAGTTCATTTACTTCAGGAAGCCGATGATTTATATGTTAAAGCTTTGCAATCTTTTGGCTTGTATCACAAGGTTTGGCAGGCAGGAGCTATTTTGCTTCCGGTAAAAAGCGTGGGAGTGATGGGAGATGAAAGGACTTATGAATATACAGTGGCTTTAAGGGCAGTGACATCAGTAGACGGGATGACCGCTGATTGGGCACAACTTCCCTATGAATTTTTAGCGCATATATCTAATGAAATTATAAATAACGTAAGAGGCATCAACCGGGTGGTGTATGATATCAGCAGTAAACCTCCTGCAACTATAGAGTGGGAATGATGCGTCTTATAATAAAGTTGAGCGCATGGCTAAAACCGGTTTTCTATTTTTTTTTGTTTTTTTGTTTTCTGCAAAACACAACTTCGCCCAGGATAATTCATTACATATTCCTGAAATTGCTGTTTTTGGAGCTTTCTATCTCGATTCCGCTTTCGATGCGTCCGGAAACTACAGGCTGGGCAAAAGCATTCCCAGGAGTATGAATCCGGGCCTTGACTTTTACCAGGGAATGGCTTTTGCTCTGGACTCGATAGACAAGGAAGGTTTACAACTAAAAATTAAAATTTTTGACACCAAAGGCAAAACATCTATTTATACACTCGCCGATAACGGATCGCTGGAAAACACCCAGCTCATCATTGGAGCCGTGAGCGGCAGTGATTATTTAGACCTCACCCATATAGCTAAAGAAAAGCAGATTCCTTTTGTTTCCGTTTCCTATCCCAATGATGGCGGAATTACAAACAACCCTTTTGTGATTATCGTAAACTCAAGGTTAAACACTCACTTACAGGCGCTCTATAATTTTATTTTGCGAAATCACGGCACCCATAACATCCTTTTATTCCGCCGTCAGGGAGCAACCGACAACAGAATATCTGATGTTTTCAAAACATTAAATAAATCATCATCCGGTTCTGTTCTTAATATAAAAACTGTTATCCTCAACTCTAATTTTATCCCTGCCGACATAAGCAGCGCATTGGACAAGAACAGAGAAAACATCATTATCTGTGGCAGTCTGGACGATAATTTCGCAAAAAGATTGATCCTCGCTACAGCTTCTTTGGGTGGCACCACTAAAAATACTCTTGTTGGGATGCCTACCTGGGAAAGTTTTAGTGAACTGGAAACCTCCGCTGTAAAATCCATTCCCGTCATTTATTCCTCAACTTTTTTTAACCCCGCGCAATCTGGTGGCTGGGGAGGTTCTTTCCCACAATTATATGCTCAAAGAACGTATCAATATCCAACGGAAACCGCATTCCGGGGTTTTGAAATTACCTATCTGTTCGCCCATCTCCTTGATCAGTACCAGGGAGAAAAATTACAGGATAAACTTACAGATCCCAACTTTCGCGTACTCACCAACTTTGATTTCAAACCTGTTTATAGAAAAGCGTCTAATGCGGTGCCTGACTTTTATGAAAACAAACGAATTTTTTTAATAAAACGCCTTAACGGAGAAGTAGCAATCCTAAATTAAAAGGTCTCTTTAAACAGAACAACGTATGGCAAGATTTGTGATCGTCATTTATTCTCTCCTTACCATCTCAACATTAGTCCCTGCTCAAACCGTTCATGAGTGGAATGAGATTTTTCAGAAAATAAATCAGAACGTGCTGAATTCTTCTGCTGCCTATAAAAATCTGCGAACAGCCACTTCTGCCATTGGTCACCGGCTTACCGGCTCTCCTCAGGGAGCAAAAGCTGAAGATTATGCATTTCAGTTATTACGATCTTATGGTTTAGATGTTCGCTACGCACCCTTTGAGGCTGAGAGCTGGAGCAGAGCAACCCGTGAGACCACCATCAATAGTAAAAAGTATAAAGCTGTATCACTTGCCCACTCTCCGGTAAGAGCAGACGTGTCAGGCGATGTGGTGGATTTGGGTAATGGACTGGAGGAGGATTATAAAAGTAACCCCGAAAAAGCCAGGGGCAACATCGTTTTCGTGTATTTAGGAATTATTCCAGGCTCGCCAAAAGGCCTGCGTAATCTGCATCGTTCGGAAAAAACATCTTTAGCGATTCGGCATGGCGCCAAAGGCATTATTTTTTTTAATTCTGCACCCGGGGATATCCTCCTCACCGGTACAGCATCGGTAACCGGGAAGCTGATAGATATCCCGGCTATTTGCATCAGTAATAACGATGGCTTGCAATTGAAAAAAGAAATGAAGTCCCGATCGGAGAATAAGGCCCACATTAAGATGGCCAATTTTTCAGGAAAAATAAAAGCGCGCAATGTTATTGCTTCTTTACCCGGTAAAAGCAATCCCAATGAAAAAATTATCATCGGAGGGCATTTAGATAGCTGGGATCTTGCCACAGGTGCCATAGATAACGGAATTGGCGCTTTTTCGGTAATTGATATCGCACGAACCTTTACGTCATTGAATCTTCAACCAGGCAGGACAATAGAGTTTGTTTTATTTATGGGAGAGGAGCAGGGATTACTCGGCTCCAGAGCTTATATATACAATCGTTTGAAGGACGGCACGCTCGATCAAATAAAATATATGATTAATCTGGATATGTCTAATGATCCTACCGGGTATATCGCTACTACGGATGCCGACCAGTTGCTTTTTGAAGAAATCGGCCGACTGGTTCAAAATTACGATACCTCCTTTGCCAACTCTTTTCATTCCGGGTTGGGTTTGCACAGTGATCATCAACCCTTCATGCTTCAGGGAGTTCCAACCGGGAGTGTAGCAGGGAGGCTCAGCAAAGAAGCACTAAACTGCTATCACGCAGATTGTGACAACATCCACCTGGTGAATGAAAAAGAATTGAAGAATACTATTCGTATAAGCGCGATGTTGCTGTATGGACTTGCTGATGCCCCCCAATTGAAGGCTGCCCGCTTGAGTGATGATAAACTGAAAGAGGCCCTCATACAAAGCAATCTTAAGGAGCCATTAGAAATATCCGGCGATTGGCGATGGAATGATTAAGAAAGAAATCTGGAACACACCCAAAGGGTGGGGGTGTTCAAAAATCAGCTTTTTCCTGTAGGTTTGTAATTAAACTTGAGACTGTGAAATTCAGATATGTTATTTTCCTCACCTTAGCTATTCTCCTAATTGACCAGGGATTAAAAATATGGATCAAAACCCATTTCTTTCTCGGAGAGGAAAAGCTCATTCTGGGTTCCTGGTTTCGCCTGCATTTCATTGAAAACGAAGGAATGGCATACGGTTGGAAACTGGGGGGCAATTGGGGAAAGATGCTGCTTACCCTTTTTCGTTTCTTTGCAGTGGCGTTCGGTACCTATTATATTCGTCATATCATTAAAGAAGGATACCATAAAGGATTTATTATTTGTGCTACTCTGATATACGCAGGTGCAATTGGAAATCTAATTGACAGCATGTTTTACGGATTGATTTTTGAGAATAGCGGAGATATTTTTAATCCTTATGTGTCCACCATTTTTCCGAGTGAAGGATATGCCAACTTCCTGCATGGACGCGTGGTAGATATGTTATATTTTCCCATTATCACCAATGCACATTATCCGCAATGGGTACCATTTTGGGGAGGAGATGATTTTGAGTTTTTCAGACCCGTTTTCAATATAGCCGATACCTCAATATCTACAGGGGTAATTACTATTCTCGTTTTTCAAAAACGCTTTTTCGACCGAAAAAAGCAAGAACAGCACCCAACCATTGAAACCAACACAACCGTAAATGACGAGGTACAGGTATCGTAAAATCTGTACCCCCGTTGTAATGCGGCTATATAAATCAATATTTTTTACTCTTTTTGTTGTTCAGGCGCTGTTGGGGTCATGTACCAAGGAACAAAGTCTCGAAGCTATCAGTCCAGATCATTCGATGGCGGCTAATGATTGTTCCATCAATACTATTATTCCCATCAATGAAAACTCCGGAAAAGGCTATGGCTCCCTGCAGGTAACTTCAGGAAACAATCAACTCACATCTCTAATCCAATGGTATGACAGTAGTTCTCAAAGGGTGGATTATAAAGTAAGTTTAACTTATATCAACGACAGCATTAAGCTCAATAAGAAGGAGTTCTTTTTAACAGATGCCATGGGACGCATTATTGAGTTTAACAAATTAGAAAATCCATCAGATGCCAATTCTGTTTATTACAAGTATCTGTACAAATATGACAGCGATGGGTTTTTAACTGATAAAGAATGGTTTATTCCTTCGTTGAACCCGGATATACCTTTATTTATTTACACTTACGGGTGGCTTAACGGAAACCTTATAAAAATTGAAGTACGTGAGGCCGATGGCGACAAGAGGTTGGTGTTAAAAGCCGAATTGCACTATGATGAAACTAAAACGGTAAAGAATTTTCTATATATCATGCCGGACTCAGATGAACTGGCACCATATATTCTATCTGTCAATTTGGGAAAGAAATCAAAAAATTTGTTACAATTCATTTCTATTGACATTTATGATGCGGAACAAAAGGTTGTAAAAACCTATACTACGGAATTTAAAAACTATCAGTTTTCTTCCGAAGGAAATATCTCTGAACTGGTAGCTTCGGGAGATATGATAGATGGGCTCCCACTTGTAAATGGCCGAACTAAGTTTGAATACAATTGTAAATAATTGAATCGTTGCAATAAGCCTACAATAAAACACCCTCCTGTACAGGAGGGTGTTTTTGTTTACAAAGTTGCTGATAGGTTGTGAAGTTCATCAACATGCTTTGTTGGGGGTATGGATTAATCAACCATGCAATAGGCACAGCCATAAGGTACATTTTTATTGCCTGATCTGCTACGATCGGCGTATGAAAAGGGGTTAGAAAATAAAGGGTGAATATTCTTTCTTTTTGACATATCGGTGATTCATAAACGGAGCATGGATAAAAATATTTTTACTCTTTTTCATTCCTTTATTTTTTCTGTTGAGGGCGAAAAAACGAGCATTAAATAAGTGCTTCATTTTGTTCATTTTGCAACTATTTTTTCTGAATAATAATAGCACTTATCAAATGATAACTTTTTTCCTTTATGGAGTTTACTCATTTAATCAGAAATAGAAACAGCCGTGGAGCCGATTGGAATTTTTATTTCGGAGGAACAAATACTTTTCTATAAAAAAGTCCGTTTAATCAGAGAAATACATTCATTTTAGAACAGCCTTTTTTCTCATGTTGTAGTTGGTTTAAGCGAAAGGCATCTCCACAATAGAGATGCCTTCCTGCTTTTATAAAACAATCTGAACTGATTAACAATCTTACTTCCTATTTGATTTCCCCTACCATCTTGTCCGGCTGCACCCACTCGTCAAATTGTTCGGGGCTAAGATAACCCAGTTGAACTGCCATTTCCTTTAAAGTAGTTCCTTCTTTATGCGCCTTCTGGGCTATTTCAGCAGCCTTGTAATAACCGATTTTTGTATTCAGGGCGGTAACCAGCATCAGGGAGTTCTCCACGTGCTTCTGCAAATTTGCTTTTATAGGCTCAATACCCACCGCACACTTATCATTAAAACTCACACAACCTTCCCCAATCAATCTTGCACTATGGAGGAAATTATAAATCATTACCGGCTTAAAAACATTCAATTCAAATTGACCTGTCGCTCCTCCAATATTTATAGCCACATCATTTCCCATTACCTGGGCTGCTATCATAGTAAGCGCTTCGCACTGCGTGGGATTAACCTTTCCTGGCATAATGGAGGATCCCGGCTCATTGTCAGGAATATGAATTTCTCCTATGCCACTTCTTGGCCCCGAAGAAAGCATACGGATATCATTGGCAATCTTCATCAAGCTAACCGCCACCGTTTTCAAAGCGCCATGAGACTCCACAATGGCATCGTGCGCAGCAAGCGCCTCAAATTTATTTTCTGCTGTAATAAACGGAAGGCCCGTTAAAGCAGCAATATGCCTGGCAACAAGTACTGCATAATCTTTAGGAGTATTTAATCCTGTACCTACTGCCGTGCCTCCCAGGGCCAACTCACTCAAATGAGATAGCGAATTTTTAATGGCCTTCAAACCATGATCTAACTGCGATACATAACCACTAAATTCCTGCCCCAGGGTAAGCGGTGTGGCATCCATAAAATGTGTACGCCCTATCTTCACAATACGCATAAAAGATTGACTCTTGGCATAAAGCGTATCTCTCAATTTCTGTAACCCGGGAAGGGTTACCTCTACTAAAACCTTATATGCTGCAATGTGCATTGCAGTAGGAAAAGTATCATTACTGGACTGTGATTTATTGACATCATCGTTGGGATGTAAAAACTTTTCTTTGTCTTCCAGTTTTCCGCCCTTAAGCACATGCCCGCGATAGGCTATAACCTCATTAACATTCATATTACTTTGTGTGCCACTACCCGTTTGCCATACCACCAAAGGGAAATACATATCTAATTTACCCTCTAGAATTTCATCACAAACCTTACCAATTAAAGAAGACTTCTCCTCTGATAAAACACCCGCTTCCACATTGGTAATTGCAGCGGCTTTTTTCAGATAAGCAAATGCATGGATGATCTCTTTGGGCATGCGATTGATATCCTGTGCAATCTTGAAATTATCAATACTCCTTTGGGTCTGCGCACCATAGTACGCACTGGCTGGAACCTTCACCTCTCCCATAGTATCCTTTTCTATTCTGTATTCCATAATAAAAATGCAGTTTATTTAATGACTATTAAAAGATAAATCCTCCTGCTTATCTTTTGACATGCAGGAGGATACAAAATTAAAGGTTTACTACATAATGTCTTTTACTCTTCTGTTTTGACTCAACAATTTCCTGATCAGCGTTCATCGGCCTTTAAATACCGGTTGTCTTTTTTCTAAAAATGCGGCAGCTCCCTCCTTTGCATCAACAGTATCGAAAAGTTGTCCAAAGGCTTTTATTTCTGTAGCAAAACCGGTTTTGTTTTCATCATAGACCATATTAACTGCATGGATAAGCTCGGCAAGGGCTAATGGCGCTTTATTATTTATCACTTCTGCTATAGCCAGCGTTTTATTCATCAACTCTGCTTCAGTAGTAACATCATTTACCAGGCCATATCGCAAGGCGGTATCGGCATCAATCATACGGCCAGTCATCAGCATTTCCATAGCACGACCCTTGCCAATTAATCTGGGTAAACGCTGAGTACCCCCATAACCCGGGATAAGCCCCAAATTTATTTCCGGCTGACCAAATTTGGCATTTACAGAGGCAATCCTGAAATGACAGGCCATCGCCAGCTCACAACCTCCGCCTAATGCAAAACCATTAATCGCTGCAATTACCGGCTTAGGGCAATTTTCAATCTTGTTAAACACCTCTCTCTGACCTTTTTCAGCAAGTGCCTCTCCCCCTGAAGCATCCAGAGCCGAAAACTCGCTGATATCGGCACCTGCAACAAAAGCCTTGTTACCACTCCCCGTGATTATTACGGAACGTATCTCCTCATTGTTGTACACGTCATTTAAAACACTGCCCAACTCTCCTATTACTGCTTTATTTAAGGCATTTAATTTTTCCGGGCGATTAATAGTAGCAACAAGGGTGTGATGATGAAAAGACAAGGACAACGACTCCATAATTATTCATTTACTTCTAAAAGGAAGCGTAATATAAAGAGACTGAATTGTTAAGACTCCCATGAGTGCAGCGCCAAAATCGGAATCTCACTGTTAAAAGCCAGCTTTTTGGTATGACTGACTTTAAACAAACTCCCCAAGAAGGAATGTTTCCTTGGAACAGTAATAATAATTTGTGCGTTGCGTTCTCCTGCAAAATTTTCAATCCCCGTTGCGAAATTTTCTCCCAGAACAAAAAAGGGTTTGGGGGCATATTCTTTCAGCATGCCTTCTAATTTTCTTTTTTGTTCCTGTTCTCCTTCTGATACCCCATCATGATCGGCAGTAACATGTACCAGATACAATTCGGGATGAAACTGATCAAGGATTTTCTTCAGCGGTCTTAAAGGAGTGGAAGAAGCCACATCTTTAAGATCCGAGGTAAAAACAACCCGGTTAATCTTCTTATATGAAGCTTCTCCGGGAACAATAAATACCGGACAAATATCCTTGCTGATAACATTCAGGGTATTGCTTCCAATAATCAGTTGTTCAATTTTACTGCTGCCGGTTATCCCCATTACGATAAGGTCTATCTCATTTCGTTTCACAAACTTTTCAAGCGCTTCAGATAGTCGCCCTTCCTCTGCAATCACCTCCACAGGCACAGTGGTTACACTTTCCAATTCCCTTCTAAGATTACTTAAAGCAACTAAAGCGAGGTGCTTTCTGGCATCCGGATCCACCAGCAACGGCGAACTGTCTGAACCCGTTATGATGGTTTCATAAACATAATACAGAATAACACTGGCATCTGGAATATCTCCTGCCAATTGAATAGCGTACTTCGCAGCATTTACGGAAGGTTCTGAGAAGTCAACCGGAGCGATGATTTTTTTCATGGATGGAATTTTTTGTTTAGACAATAGGTTTGTTTTTAAATAACAGAAGTCAAGATACGAAATCTCTGTGCACAATTATTGATTTGCGTAAGGATATATATTGATTATTCTCAAATAACAGGATACAATAAAACCTGGATAGCAACGCATGGTGGGTATTGGTAAAACAGGACGGTTTCAGAATACTGTAACCATGACTCCTTATGACTGCCCAATCCTTATTCTAAGAAAATTATCTATTCTTGAAAGCGTTTCTTTTTTCCCTAATAATTCCATAATATGGAATACGCCCGGACCAAACTTACCGCCAACCAGCATAATCCGCAAAGGCAACAGCAGTTCACCCGGTTTGAGCTGGTGGGCTGCCGCTATCTCCTTAAAGCCCGTTTCCAGATCATGTGCGTTCCAGTCGGCGCTCAATTCAAAACGGCGGATCAGTTCTCTAAAAAATAGCGGTTTGTTATCATTCCATTTTGGCTGTACCGCTCCCAGATCGTATTGTTCAGGCGCTTTAAAAAAGAAAGCGCTCTGTTCTATAAAATCAGTCAGGAGATGACAACGTTCCTTTACCAATTCCAGCACCCGAATAAATTGATCCTGATCGTTTATAATCACCCCTTTATTCTCCAATAGTTCCTTCACCTGTAACTGATAACCTGTAACCTCTAATTTTTTTATCCATTCATGGTTAAACCATTTTGCCTTTTCATAATCGAACTTCGCCCCTCCGCTCTGCACCCTTTCTAAAGAGAATTTTTCGATCAGTTCTGTTTTAGAAAAGACTTCCTGTTCCGAACCATCATTCCAACCCAATAAGGCCAGTAAATTAATAAAAGCCTCAGGCAAAAAACCCTTTTCTTTAAATCCTTCCGTAAGGTCACCTGTTGCCGGATCTGTCCAGTTCATGGCAAAAACCGGAAATCCATACTTTGCTCCATCCCGTTTGCTCAGTTTTCCATTGGGGCCCAATATTAACGGCAGGTGAGCCCATTGAGGCATAGCTTCCTTTCCAAATAAATATTCCCATAATAAAATATGCACCGGAGCGCTGGGCAACCACTCCTCTCCGCGAAATATATGGGTAATCTGCATCAGATAATCATCCACTACCACGGCCAGATGATAGGTTGGCATTCCATCGGCTTTCAGAAGTATTTTATCATCCACAACAGCCGTATTAAAGCTCACTTCCTTTCGGATCATGTCATAGAAACTTACCGTTTCATTTTCCGGCATTTTTATACGGATTACATGGCTAACGCCATCTTTCAACATTTGCTGAACCTCGCCATCCGGCAAAGTCAACGAGTTGCGCATTACAGAGCGAAGGGAATGATCGTATTGAGGAGAGGGATTTTGTTCTGTTTTAAATTTTCTTCTCATTTCGTCAAGCTCCTCAGGGGTATCAAAAGCATA
This sequence comes from uncultured Terrimonas sp., assembly GCA_964518685.1. GTDB lineage: Bacteria > Bacteroidota > Bacteroidia > Chitinophagales > Chitinophagaceae > Agriterribacter. Next base: position 1,164 of record CAZFGP010000033.1, on the reverse strand, counting down.
ATATGCATGTCCTGACTTTACCAACTGTTCGGCATACTGCCGGTATTGTGCTTTCCTTTCGCTTTGCCGGTAAGGGCCAAACGCTCCGCCATGAACAACGCTTTCATCGGGTTCCAGTCCCAGCCATTTAAGGCAAGCGAAAATATAATCTTCAGCGCCGGCTACATAGCGGCTCTGATCCGTATCTTCAATGCGCAGGATAAATTGCCCTTTGTGCTGACGGGCAAAAAGGTAATTATATAAAACGGTTCTTACACCCCCTAAATGAAGTCCCCCTGTTGGGCTGGGAGCAAATCTTACACGTACATTTTTATTTTCTGACATAACTTGCAAAGCTACTACGGATAAATCAATATGCCTGAATACAATTATCTTAGCCGAAGAAACAGCAGTATATACAATTTCCCTGTTCCATGGGCTCACAAATAAAGAAATAATGCATGTCTTATTTTATCAAGTCTCCCTGGTGGCTAAAGCGGATGTACAGCAGTTGCATCTGGGAGATACCGACCGATAAGAAGATATTATACCTCACTTTTGATGATGGGCCTCACCCCGAAGCCACCCCCTTTGTGTTGGAAGAGTTGAGAAAATGTAATGCAAGCGCAACATTTTTCTGCTTAGGAAAAAATGTTGCTGCATATCCTCATATTTACCGCAAGATCTTGGATGAAAATCATCAGGTAGGCAATCATTCTTTTAATCATCTTAATGGATGGAAAACGGGAGGGCTAAAATACCTTAAAGACATTTCTGCTGCCGCAAAATATATTGATTCTAACCTGTTCCGGCCACCTTATGGAAAAATTTCGCCCTGGCAGGTGAAACACATTAAGGAATCTTTGAAAATGAAAATCGTGATGTGGTCGGTGCTAAGCGCCGATTTTGATGCCGGGGTATCGCCCGAATCCTGTCTGCAAAATGTTATTCTTTCTGTAAAACCGGGGAATATAATTGTATTTCATGACAGTAAGAAAGCATGGACTAACCTTTCTTACGCACTTCCAAAAGTGCTTTCCTTTTTCTCGAAACAAGGTTATTCTTTTGAGAAAATATCTTGATAAAGTCTATTGATTTTTGAAGTAAAACCTAAAAAGCAAAAACAATAATTTGGGCCTGGGTGGAAACCCTGGCCCGTTTTTAATCCGTACCCTATGAAAACTA
>CAZFGP010000032.1:0-31117 GCA_964518685.1 uncultured Terrimonas sp. | reverse complement strand
TTCACTTCGCCCCGAAGGGGATTTTAACCTGTTGCACTTATTTGTTGAACTTAGGCATTTCTAAAAACATATTTATAGGATATTGTTATTCAGCAGATTATAGTTTTTATAAACATATCTGTATAAATTGTTAATGAATTCTGTTATTATGGCTATATCTTGCCATTGTAAAACCCCCGAGAATGTATATCACCCATACCATGTTAACTACAGCCAGTCCTGAGCGGATCTGGAAAATATGGACCGATGTGACGAACTGGAAAAAGTGGGATGTCAGGATAAAAGGCGCTCAGTTAAAAGGTAGTTTTCAAGAAAATGTTCATGGCTTCTTTTTCCCTGAAAAAGGGCCAAAGGCAGGATTCACCGTTACTTCGTGTGATCCTAATTTTTCCTACACTTTTACAACCCGCCTGCCACTCGCACAAATCCATGTTCGCCGTTTTCTGGGATATAATAACATGAAGACAACTTTTACTCATGAAATATGGGTGGAAGGACCACTCAGTTGGGTATGGTGGAAATTAATTGGTAGAAATGCTTCAAGCGGCTTATCGCAGGCAATGAAAAATGTAAAACAACTGGCAGAAGCAGAAGCTCAGGATATGCCATCATAGAAAACCGTCATCTGGCGGGCGAATATCAAAATAATCAGGAATTTCGGTACACTTTTTCTTCCAGAAATTGCTGGTAGATTACCCGCCGGCTACCGTATATTTTTTCTCTGCATAAAATATGGTTATGCCAGATGCTGATCATAGTACCATTGATTTTTTTTATGGTATCATAGTAATATTCCATTTCACTGAATGTTTCTGCAGGAGTTAGCTTCTGTTTAAAAAAGGCATTGGTATCCATGAAGCAAAAAGGATATATCCGCAATGGGCTCTTCTTTTCCAATAACAAATCATACCAGAGAAATGATGAGGCAATGGATGCCCGAAACCCATTGATAGTTCCATAACCCATGGAAAATTCATGTAAAATACCTTGTTGAATCAGTTGTTGATAAGTATCGGGCAACGTAAACCGAAGATAATGCTGACGGCTATGCATTACTTCTCGCCCGGTAATATTTCCCAGGGTTTGTATTTCCTGTTGCAATAATTGTTCTTTATCTCCACTTTGCCAGGATGGATGAATCCCCACTTCATATCTTTTTGCATGGCGGAGAATCAATTCCTTTATTCGGGTATAACGGGGACTGATATTCTTGTCATATTTTCCTCCGGAGGTATTAACCGGAAAAAAATAAAACGGCTTTAGGTTATACTTCAAATGCAGCGTATCCAGCCATTCGTAGATGTCAAACGGATCATCCTTTTTAGTAATAAGTATGGTAATGCGATCCCTTATTTCATAAAATCTTCCTTTCATTAGCGAACGCGCCAATCCTCCGGCATTGCGTCTCCACCCTTTATAAAGATATGAGAAGGCAATATCAATATCATAGGAAGGGAGGAAGTTGAATTTTTTATCCGAAAAAATAAGTTGTGGAAACCTGGAAAGTAAAACTTTTTTAAAATCGGCAAGCCAGTAGTTAATCAGAGGTTGTTGCAGAAAACCTTCTTTACAGGCAAGGCTTTCGGTGTGGGAAAAACGACCATAATAATCGGGTTGATAAGGCAAATATTCTTCATACCTGCTCAGCAGATAAAAAGATGCTGCAAAAATATCAAAAGGGTAATCGCTTTCTTTTGTTGCGAAGAAAATTTTGAATTTACCCTCTCCATTACATACAATCTCCTGAGGTTTTATTCCTGTTTCAAATAATAAACCTGCCGGTTTGAGCAGCAGTTCTCCTTCTGCAATGCTGTGACCAGAGTAGTTGATCTTGGGTCCTTCATAACTCCTAAAATCATCAGAGTGGGTGGTATAAGATAACTCCAATCCACTGATATCGGAAAGCAAAACCCCGGCAATGTATTGCAGTCTTGGGGTTATATTTGAGGTATATATCAGGAGCATGAGCAGAACCCTGTATTGGTTTGAACAGTGATTTGCTAATAGGATACCATTTTAATACAATAAGTAAGGTAATATGCCCAACCCGAAATAATAATATTCTGCCTGATAAAGGAAGTAATAATCAATGCTTTGAAGTTTGGGGTTCAGAATAATATTCTTTGGCTATCTGATCGAGCGCATTATAAAAGTCATCACCAAATTTTCTGATCAGCGCCTCTTTTAAAAAGACATATACCGGCATATTTAACTTTTCTCCCAAACGGCAGGCAGGTTTACAGAGTGTTTCCCGGGGTTCATAGTTTACCAGTTCATAGGTTGGCGTCTTTTTTATCTTGATGGGGAAGAGATGACAACTTACAGGCTTTCTCCATTTTGTTTTTCCATCCAGATAAGCCTGTTCAATACCACATTTAATAATCCCTTTGCGGTCATAGTGACCATATGCACACATCTTATCATTGATCGTGGGGGTTACCCATCCAAAATCTTTATTATATAAATAGCGTCCGTTCTTTTCAATTTCGGCTAATCCATCGGGGGTAAGATAGGGTTTTACCTCTTCAAAAACTTCATTTAATAATTCCGTTTCTTCATCTGTCAGAGGAGCGCCTGCATCCCCGTCTTCGCAACACCCTCCTTTACATTTTATCAGATCGCAGACAAATCGGGCTAATACAACCTCATCGCTGATTAACACGTTATCAATTTCTATCACAATTTTTTTTGTAAAGATAACCATTACCGGTACAAAGCAAATATTGAGTTTGAGGAATCGGCGTTGGGCTTGAGGTTTTTAGCTGGAGAACTATTGTAAATAAAAATATTCCGGATAACTAAACTAACTGTAATTTTAACGCCCGGGCAGGATGAGAATTATTGTTAGAATGCCTGATAAGATTTGAGAACAGAGTATGAAATTAGACAGATTTGTGCTGGCCCTGTTTATAGCCGTAGCCGTAGCCTGGCTTTTTCCGCAGTTGGGTACCCCTTCGAGTGTAATACCCCTTAAGACCATTACCAGTATTGGAATTGCGTTGATTTTCTTTTTCTATGGCGTGAAGCTAAGCCCCGAAAAAATAAAAGCCGGGGTAAGCAATTGGAAACTGCATCTTGTAATTCAAGCCACTTCATTTATCATTTGTCCGTTACTGGTACTGGCATTTCGACCCTTTATACAAAATGAACACCAGGAAATGATCTGGTTGGCTGTGTTTTTTATGGCGGTTTTACCGTCCACCGTTTCTTCCTCGGTGATAATGGTAGGCTTAGCCAAAGGTAATCTGTCTGCCGCTATATTCAATGCCAGTATTTCAGGGCTAATTGGAATTGTATTAACCCCTTTATGGATGGGTTTCTTCTTGCAACAACAACAAAGTGATTTCGACTTTTTTCCGATTTATATTAAGTTATTATTTGAAATCGTTTTGCCGGTGATAGCGGGACTAATTTTACAAAGTTCATTGGGCCGGTGGGCAGCAAAATATAGTCGCCAATTATCTTTTTTCGATAAAAGCGTGATTGTGTTAATCGTGTACAAGAGTTTTGCGGAGTCTTTTTCCAATGGTACTTTTTTGAATTTACAATGGCAGGGGTTAATTTGGTTGTGTCTTATTATTATTGCCTTATTTTTTGCCTTATATGGTATTGTTTATCTGATCAGTGTATTGTTTGGATTTAGCAGAGAGGATAAAATCACTGCTCTTTTTTGCGGCTCCAAGAAGTCGCTTATTCACGGAACTGTTTTCTCCAAAGTGTTGTTCAGTAATGCCGCCTTTGCAGGGATCATGCTCTTGCCCCTGATGCTTTTTCATGCCTTTCAGTTATTTGTTGTGAGTTATATTGCTATGCATTATGCAAAACATCAGCCTGAACAGATACACCACCGGTTATAACAGGGCCCGACACCACATGGGTTGCTGATTGGGTTGGAATATAAAATCAGACCCCGGGATACACTTCCTTTACCAGGAGCAAATATCTTGTTGTATTACCCCTTTCCTGTTAGCCGATACATCATCCCGCCGATGATTTCTCTCAGGTAAGGGTCCCATTTCATAAGCGCTCTGGAGGAAGGAAGCAGGTTATCTATAAATACCTTACTATCAAACGGTGTTACAAAAAAGGCTGCCGGGTAAGCCGTAGTTTCTATACCTGCCCTGGTAAATGTGCGTTGGGCCCGGGGGATATGAATAGCAGAAGTAATCAATAAATAGGGCGGGGATATGTGAAGGGAATCAATGATTTTCCGGGTGTTCGCCGCATTTTCGGCGGTATTCCTGGAGTCTCGGTCAAGCAATATGTCTTCAGCCGGTATGCCCAGTACAGTCAGTTGTTCCCGGATGAAATCGCCTTCGCGATAAGTATCGTCTTTGAAAACAAATCCTGATCCGGCGGCTACGATAATTTTTTTTATATGTCCGGCTTTGTAAAGAAGCGCTGTTTGTATAAACCGGTCGCTTTGCTCATAAAAATAGATCTGCTTATCCTTGTCATTCCTGCCGACAAAGCCACCCAGTAAAATACCGGCACTAAAATGCTGATCAGAACTGAGGGTTATTTTCTTAGGCTGATAGCCGAGGATCAATTGGTTGATGATAAAAGGATTAGTGAAGAACAAGAGCAGGAGGATGCCGGTAATAAAGCACCTTTTTTTCCGGATAGGATTTTTGCTGATCCAACTCCACAAAAAAACAGCAACAATCCAGATAATGGGATTTAATAGTTCAATTACCAATTTAGAAATCAGAAACATCATAATCCTGGTGTTTTTATGGATTCAAAATTCTTTCTTTTTATGAATGCCAGCTTGTTAGCCTCAGTGTTTAACAGGTGTTATCTCCCTGCTTCCCGCTGTATACAGGTAAAACCCTTCCCCACTTTTGATTCCCGTTTTACCGGCTGCCACCATATTCACTAAAAGCGGACAGGGTGCATATTTGGGATTACCAAATCCTTCATGCAGCACCTTTAATATACTCAAGCAAACATCTAATCCTATAAAATCGGCCAATTGAAGCGGACCCATAGGATGCGCCATTCCTAATTTCATAATGGTGTCAATCTCTTCTGTTTTGGCTATTCCTTCATACAAACTGTAAATGGCTTCATTAATCATGGGCATCAGAATCCGGTTGGCAATAAAACCCGGATAGTCGTTCACGATACAGGGAGTCTTCTGAAGCAGCCGGCTTATTTCCGCTATCTCTGATGTAACCTCTGGTGCTGTTGCATAACCATTAATTATTTCTACCAGTTTCATAACGGGTACGGGATTCATGAAATGCATACCGATCACATTCTCCGGGCGTTGGGTGGCAGACGCTATAGCTGTTATAGAGATAGAAGAAGTGTTAGACGCCAAAATTGCTGAAGGTGGCGCCCATTGATCCAGCTGACTAAAAATTTTGAGTTTTGTATCCCGGCTTTCCGTAGCCGCTTCTATTACCAGATCCGCATAAGCCAACCCGTTTTGCAAATGGGTAGTTGTTTTTATAGCAGAGAGCATCTGGCCCTTAGCTGTTGAATCTATTAATCCTTTATTGATCTGGCGGTCGGCATTTTTAGCAATGGCTTGCAGGGCCTGGTTAAGTGCTGACTCGCTGATGTCTACAAGGGTTACGGGATATCCATATTGCGCAAATACATGGGCAATTCCATTACCCATAGTGCCGGCGCCTATTACTGCGATATTCTTTATCATTTAATTTTTCTTCTTGAAGTCTCCCCTTTTCCAGGCCTTGATGAATTCACCCCATGCGAAGGGATTAAAAATATTCATTGGAGGAGCCTGTCCATTGTAATAATAGCCCTGAGCATTTTTACTTAAGGCGTAATTGGTAGCTTCGCCGCCATCATACGGAAGAGCACGGGCGAGGATTCTTCGTTTTGCCTCACTTGTGTTTTGTCGTGCTATTTCAATGTCATCAGTAGGCACTTCATTGTTTACAAAATCTCTTTCAAACTGCTCCCGTGTTGGTCTGGCTTTAATAATTGCAGTAGGCAGATATACTGTATCTTCCGACATCAGCTTAACCATATTAAACTGGTTCCCGGGCAGGTTAGTAGGAATTGTAGCTGTTTCCGTTCTGTAGGATACGTGAGAAAATTGCACTTCATCACCTTTCAATACCACTATTGAAAAGACGCCCTGTTCGTTTGAAATGGTTCCCCTGTTTTGTCCTTTTACCATTATCGTTACTCCCGGAATACCTTTCAAACTGTCATGCGTCATAACGATACCATATAGTTGCACAACCGAATCTTTAAGCGATTCAAACTGAGCTTTGGCAGTAACGGGAAGGAATAAAGCTGAAATCAATACGTATCGCAAAAAATATTTCATTACACTATAAATGCTAAAGTAGATTGCAATAATACCTTAAAATCATCATTTGAAATCCAAAACTGTAATTTAAACTAAAGCCTTCAAAAAAACAAAGTAAGCATTTATGGACTTACCTTTGTCACGTATATTTTTTTTAACAAAAAGTTCGGTTCATGAAAGAAGAAGATATTCTAATAGCCCTGGGAAACGTTATTGAGCCCGATTTAGGCAGAGATTTGGTAACCCTCAATATGGTAAAAGATATTGTAATTGATGGAAATCAGGTTTCTTTTACCGTAGTTCTTACCACCCCTGCATGCCCTTTGAAAGATGTAATAAAAAATGGTTGTATCAATGCCATTCATGAACATATAAATAAGGATGTGGTGGTAAATCTGAAGTTTACTGCTAATACAATGGGCAGCAGAAGAGACAATAAGAACCTGTTGCCGGGAGTTAAAAACATCATTGCAGTGGTGAGTGGCAAAGGAGGAGTAGGAAAGTCAACCGTAGCTGCCAATCTGGCGCTCGCTTTGGCTGAACAGGGGGCGAAAGTAGGATTAATGGATGCAGATATTTACGGACCCAGCGTGCCTATAATGTTTGGTGTACGTGGCGAAAGACCTCGCATTAAAAAAGTTGGTGAAAAGGGAATTATTATTCCATTGGAGAAATATGGAATAAAACTGATGAGTATAGGTTTGCTGGTGGAAGAAAGACAGGCAATAGTATGGCGCGGACCTATGGCGAGCAGCGCTATCCGGCAATTTGTGGGTGATGTAGACTGGGGAGAATTGGATTACTTGGTTATTGATATGCCCCCGGGAACAGGCGATATTCATCTTACTCTGGTACAGACAGTACCGGTTACCGGAGCCGTAATTGTAACTACCCCGCAACCAGTGGCGCTGGCAGATGCGAAGAAAGCTATCGCCATGTTTGCACAGGCACAGATTAAAGTACCCGTTTTAGGATTGGTAGAAAATATGAGTTGGTTTACTCCTGCAGAACTTCCTGAAAACAAGTATTATATTTTTGGAAAAGATGGCGGGAAAAGGCTGGCAGCGGAATTTGAAATTCCCCTTCTGGGGCAGGTACCCCTGGTGCAGGGCATCAGAGAAGGGGGAGACCTGGGTATCCCGGCAATGGTTAGTGATGATGAGGTAACCAGAAAATCTTTCCTTGATTTAGCGGGAAGCGCTGCGCGGAGTGTTTCTATGCGCAATGCCAATATTGAACCCACCAAAATTGTGGAAATCGTCGTGTAAAAAACACATATTGCGGCGCGGGATGGGAGGACACGGTTCAGGTTTAATCGCAGAACAGCATAAAACGAATAAATGGTTAATTATGAAAAAGACTACTCTTCTAACGCTTACCATCTGGATGATATTTGGTGCAACGTTTGCTCAGAGAAATATTGAAAATAAAACACATAGTTCTGATTCAATAGACGTTATAAGCAACTTTTACGGTACTCGCTTTTATTACAAAAATCAACCCATAAAAGCGAAAGATCTTAAAGTATTGCTTCAGCCTAATGCTGAGGCGTATAATTCGTATAAATCGGCCAGAACTTCAAATGCTTTTTCAACAATCCTGAGTTACGCCGGCGGCTTCCTGATTGGTTGGCCTATTGGAACAGCCATTGGGGGTGGCAAGCCTGAATGGGCACTTGCAGGAATAGGAGGAGGATTGGTTGCTCTTGCCATACCTTTAGCTATAAGTTCAAATAAGAAAATGAAAAAGGCTGTTCATCTTTACAACTCAGGAATTTAACTGTAACAGGAATTAGTTGTGATTAAGTCTTGAGATTCAATTAGAAACCATAAACATGTTTCTATTTGGCCACACTCAGTCTGTCGAGATATTTGTCAATATAATCCTGCATAAATTTCGACTTATACTGCATGATAAACCGCGGATGTTCGAGCGGAATTATTTTTCCAAAAAAATTATATTTCTCATTTAACTCCCGCAATATCTTTTCATTCTTTCCACTGCCTAAACAAAAACAAACTTCTGTATTAATACCAAATTGGGTCTGTTTTTTTATGCTCTTTACCATAAAATCGTAAGCAGCATTAAAGAGCGCTTTGTCATCATAAAAGTTGTAATTCACATCTTTTCCTAACTTATTCCTGATAGTAAAGCCCAGAGGACAGATGGAGTTAATATAAAACTTCTCATAAAATAATCTTATGCCTCCATATGCCTCTATCATATTGTATACAAAAACGGAAGAAGGTTCATGCGCCAAAGCGCCCGGATAGGCAATCCCGCATTTTTCTGTCAACCGTTTAGGATCTGTAAATGGCACTCCGGTTAAGCCTGCGCCAAATCTGCCAGGGTTAATACCCAGCAGAATATACCGGGTGTTGTTATCGTTGTAAAATTTTTTATAAAATGCGGAGGAGACCTCCATGCTTTCTTTGTTTTCTTTAAATGGGTTCATCACTCTTACACCTGGCGGTAACGGAGAATTGAATCGGAGTGATTTATTAAAAGTAATGACTTTGTCGGCGAAGGTTGCCATGAGATAGTAAGCTGATAATTTATTTTGTATCCGTAAATCTTGTTTGAAATGTATTTCTTCTATGGAGAACAGTCCACCACTATTTTCCCTCTTGTTCTTCCCGTTTCGATAGCCCAATGTGCCTGGGCGATATTGGGGAAAGAAAACACCTGAGAAATATGGGAATGCAAAATTCCATTTTTCAGCAGAAGTGCAATAGTATTCATGTCTTCACCTTTTGAACTTACTCTGAACAGGTGCCCGTCCATGCCCTTTATTGCTGACTTTTGAATAACAGCTTCATTCTGACCGGAATTGATGCTAACGATCGTCGCACCTTTTTTCATCACTTCCAAAGAATGATCAATGGTATCCCCACCGATGGTATCCAGTACAAAATCAATATCGGAAAGCTGATCCTTTAGCCTGCCCGCGGTATAATCAATGAACTGATTTGCACCTGTTTCCAGTACAAAGTGGCGGTTTGCGGATGAAGCTGTTCCAGCCACCCAGGCACCCAAATATCGGGCTATCTGTATTGCATAATGTCCTACGCCACCTGCGGCAGCATGAATCAAAACCCGTTGTCCTTTTTGCACCGGCTTAATGGTATGTAGAATCTGCCATGCAGTTAATGCAGCCAGCGATGCTGCTGCTGCTTCATGGTGAGAAATATTTTGGGGTTTTCGCGCCAGATGGGCAGCAGGGGAAGCCACATATTCTGCATAGGCTTTACCGTGTCCGGGAAAGTTAATCATGCCAAAAACCTCATCGTCTTTCTTAAAGGCAGTAACCTTTTTACCCAAATCCACTATCCGGCCCGAAATATCCCACCCGGGAATTAAAGGGTTTTCATTCTTCAACGCAGGGTACAACCCTTTTCCCATGCGAGTTTTTATGTCAATAGGGTTAATACTTATGGATTGTACTGCCACCAGCACCTCGTCCTCGCCGATGGCAGGAAGAGGCAGTTCCTTTAAGATCAGATTTTCTGTACCCCCCGCCGCTTTCAGCACTATTGCTTTCATTATTGCATAAATGTTTTACTGGATAAAAAGAAGGCGTAAAAATTCTTAATTCAATTCTTAACAGATGAAACAAGGCTTCATGCATCTTCAGGCAGAACAGGTCCATAATGGAGTTTTTTTCCGGTTTGCATTCTGTTGGGATATAATACATCATGCGCTGTTTCATAGCCTTCTGCTGCTATCCTGTTCAGCACCCTACGTTCCTCTGCTTTCTTCAGCATATAATATACCAGTCCTGCTACTGCACCCGCTGCTACCGCAAGGAATACTTTTTCTGTGGTTTTCATCCGTTTATTTTTGTTTCTTACAAAGATAGCTTACTGCAGAGTAAATCGCATAACGACCGGACCAATTAAAGGACGGGAATTACTTATAGATAAGTTAATACTTGGAATATTATTCGGGTTTTGGAAGAATATTCAACAATTGCTCATCGCGGATGAGATGAGCGCATTTGAAGTGCCCCTGCGGGCATTTTTTATGACCATGTAAGCCACAGGGCCTGCAACTCAGTGGTTCCTGAATTTCTATAATGAACTTTTTATCTGATAAGGGTCCATAACCATAAACCGGAGCAGTAGAGCAAAAGACAGCGGCAATGGGAGCGTTCATGGCCGAGGCAAAATGCATTGGACCGGAGTCATTGGTATAATTCATCTTAGCATCCTTCATAAGAGAGGCGGATTGCAAATAGCTGAGCTTACCTGCCAGAGAGATTACTTTTTTATTGACCTTTTGTTGAATGCTCTCACAAATTCCTGCCTCGCCGGCGCCCCCCAACAGATAAATAGTAAAGGGGTAGGGAATCTTATTGATAAAATTGATCCATTTGTATTCGGGATATTGTTTTGTAAACCATACAGAAGCTGGAGCGATGCAGAGATAAGGAAAACTTTTTAAAGATTGTACCTTCTCTATGTCTTTTGAAGAAGGATGCAGGCGCGGTTTGCAGAACGAAGTATCCGTGAGGGACTGTATAAGGCTTAAATTCCGTTCAACTTCATGAATTATTTTATCCCCTTTATTATGGGTATGTTTTACGGCAATATCAAATAGCGGGCTGAGTGGATTCTTGTTGAATCCTATTCTTTTTCCAGCGCCTGAAAAGGCAGTTAGCATGCCGGTGGCGCTGTACCGCTGAACATTGACCACCACATCGTATTTGTTTTTTCTGATTTGCCGCAATAACTGCCACAGATTTTTGTATTTGGCATTTTTTTTATCCCAGATCAGCACCTCCCTTAGATAAGGATGAGAATTTAATAAGTCCTCGTTTCCTTTTCGCAACAGAAAATCTATAGCGCTGTTTGGAAAAAAGGCGTGGAGCTTTTCAATCAGGCAGGTAGACAAGACCACGTCTCCCAGGAATGCAGTTTGAATGATTAATATTTTTTGGGGTTCACTCATTTCCTTATTGTTTCCATTGAGCCATCATTTTTCCAGCGAACGATTACAGAAGGCTGAGCAGGAGAAAGGTCATTTTGCCGGTATCGTACCACATAATCCACTCCGTGGACAATAGCCTTACAGATGGATTGAAACCCGGATGGAGCCGGTTGTCCGGAAATATTAGCCGAAGTGGATACCAGCGGTTTTTTCAGGCGTTTGATCAAATGTTTGCAAAATTCATCTTTTACAATCCTTATGGCAATACTCCCGTCAGGTGCAATCAAATTTTCTGCCATCCCTATAGCATCCTGGTAAATTACAGTTGTTGGCCGGGAAGTACTGGCAAGGTAGTCGAACACGCGGAGGTCGGCTTGCGCCACATATTTTATTACTTCTCTTTCATCTGCTAATAGAACAATCATGGATTTGCTTTCTTCCCTTTGCTTAAGTTCATAAATTTTATGAACTGCCTGAGCGTTGGTGGCATCACAACCAATTCCCCAAATCGTGTCCGTAGGATAAAGAATAATACCCCCAGATTGTAATACGCTTAGGCATTTCTCCACCTCCTCTTGAAAATTCATGCCACAAAAATAAAGAGCCTTTGGAATGTAGAACATAAATTGTTTTTAAAATCGGGTGATGGTTTATAAAAAGGAATTCAATATTCCCCTTATATTTGCAGCCCAAAGATTTTTGCCCGGGTGGCGAAACTGGTAGACGCACTGTCTTCAGGTGGCAGCGTTCGCAAGGACGTGCTGGTTCGAATCCAGTCCCGGGCACCGGAGAAGGTTGTAAGTGATTGACTTACAACCTTTTTTAATTTTCAAATCCTACTCTATTTTACCGCTTTTTTTACGCCGTTGTTGGTGTTTGTGAGCAGGCAAAGTGAGTCGGCATTGCCAACAACAGGAGGTTAGATAGGGCTAAATTAATATAACGTTTGGAGTAATCGTTGTTGGTGAAGCCAGGGCACAAATCTATGCTCAACACTAACAACGGCAGCAACCTGACAGGTTATATTTCGACCGCGGTCGGTACCAGACGGAGGAGGACCGTCGTGGAAGGCATCTAAGGAGACAGAGTCCACGGAAGAACATAGGAAGCCCGAAGTCAGGAGACTTCGGACTTCGGGCGGGGCCTTGTAAATGATAGTTTAAGCATAAATAATAGATAACCACGTGATAATAACATATAATATTGTTCCTGTTCCGGGCATTTGATGAAAGCCTGTAATTCTTAGGATTACAGGCTTTTTAGTATGTGATATTCCTGTAGGCCCTGCATTCTTTAATCCTGATATGCGGCGAATCGGGTACTTTTGCAACACACGTTAAAGTCAGTTTCTTTTTATGGTAAATTCTGAAGCAACAAAAGATTCCGTTGAAATTATTGACCGGCATTTGACGGAGTTTTTCGATCTGGACGAAATTATGGTGTTGCATGAGAAAGATACGGCAACACATCCCTCGGACTTGTTTATCGTAAAGCCTAATGAAGACCGGAACTATCATCTGTTGCTTACCTGCGGAATGAGTGCGGAACCTATGCCTGCACCTGCCTATTTGGATTATCTGAAATACGCGGAGATTCTGATGCTTTTACCCGGAGACTGGCCCCTGGCTCATGAGGACCTGTCTCATGAAAAATATTACTGGCCGGTAAGAGCCCTTCTGCAAACGTCTAAATACCCGCGCTTCAATAATACCTGGTTGGGCTTCGGACATACGATTCCATTGGATCATACCTATAATCCCTGCCACCGGTTCGACAGCCTCCTGCTTTTGGAATCCATTCATCTTTCGGAAAATTTTACCTACACTGAAAAAGGAGAAAAAGAAATTCATTTTTATTCGGCCTTTCCTATTTATAAGGAAGAAAGGGAATTTAAACTGAAGTACGGAACGGATAAATTGCTGGATTTGTTTGAACGGTACGATATTAATGAGATAGTGGATGTTGACCGCCGCCGGGTTTGTCAATAGCAAAACCGGAGCGGAACATAAAAGCCCCCGATCGTCACCGTGTTTTTGAAAAAGCAAAGTCGGGCATGCAACATTATCAAGACTTTTGTGGTCAGGGAGTTGGAAGGAAAGTATGGATGTTGATTTACTTGTAAGAGAATGTATAAAGCGGAACCCCAGGGCTCAGAAGGCGCTCTATGAGCATTTTTCGCCAGAAATGCTGGGAGTCTGTTATCGGTATACCAAGAGCGTATACGATGCGGAGGAGATTTTGCAGGAAGCTTTTGTGAAAGTTTTTGAAAGGATCGGACAATTCCGGGGGCAGGGAGAGTTAGGCGCCTGGGTTCGTAAAATTATGGTAAACACTGCGATTACCTACCTTAAAACGCAGCAACGATACCGGTATGATTTGCTGTATGATGAAATGCCATTACACGTGGTTTCTACTGAAAATCCGGAGGTATTTCTGGATGCGAAAGAATTAGCGGATTTAATCAGACAATTGCCAACAGGATTTCAAACTGTTTTTAATTTGTATGCAATAGAAGGTTACAAGCACGAAGAAATTGCGACTATTTTAGGCATCTCTTCCGGCACCTCCCGCTCCCAATATGCGAGAGGCAGAGCCATATTAATTGAATGGTTAGAAAAGCTTTCTTCTGAAAATAAAAAAATCCATTATGGAAGAAAATAATTTTGAAAGCAATATTCAAGAGAGGCTCAACCGGTTGAAGCTGAATCCTTCCGAAGAGGTATGGTTGCAGGTGGAGCAAAGGGTTGCAAAAAGAAAGAAGAGACGAATCTTCCTTTTTGTTTTTTCTGTCCTGGGAATATTGCTGGCGTCGGGAATTTATTGGTACGAAATATCCGGAACCGGCCCGGAGGTTGCCGGGAAAGCGGCGGAGAACCTGGTAGAGACAAAGGGAGCTGAAACACGAGATCATACTATAATGGATTTGAATCAGCAGCCTACTCCTCAATTCAAAGCGGATTCAATACCAGAAAAAGAGGAGCAGACGATCACGGCTATTCGTTCTTTAAAGCAGGATACTATAGAAAAGAAATGGACCGAAAGATTTGCGATAACGGAGAGCCCTAAACGAGCTCTTCTTCCTGATAACAATACAGGAACGAATAGCAACAATTTTCAACCTGCATCGGGTATGCCGGTTCACATCAATCTGGCGACAACCTCCGGCAGGCAAAAGGATATGGAGCGGGATATCTTAGAAAAACAAGGTATCCCGTTAAAACATGAAAACCCTTTCGTACAGCGGACTAAAGAGGCTGAAAAGAAAAACTCCTGGAGCTGGGGGGTGGATTTTTCAGGCGGGGTTTCCTCCTTCATAAAAAGTACAGCTTCCACCGAACTAAATTTTCAGAGCGCCCCTGCTCCCGGAGGTAACCTGAATCAGAATTCCGGGAATAATAACGCCTATCCGCCGTCGGATTTCAAACCTTCAATTGGATTCTCTGCGGGGTTTTTTATAGAAAAACAATGGCTGGACCGGTTAAAGGTTTCAACGGGATTGCGATATAGCCTTGCTTCAGTGACCAACAGAACGGGACAAAAAGTAGTGAGTGGGAATGTCTTAAATTATTCAGGCGGCGGAGCGGTTTATTATAACGACCGGGTTTCTTCATCCCAAAGATTTCAAAACCGATTTCATTTTGTTGAATTACCCGTTTCCCTCTCTCTTCAACTGAATAGAAATGCGCGATTACCCGTGGATTTGAAATTGGGTTTGCATATGTCTTATTTATGGGCAGCTAATGCGCTGCAATATGATGATTCCTTATCCCTGTATTTTAAAGACCATAGCTTGTATCCCGCAACTTATCTGGGTTTTCATGCAGGTCTTGTATTCACCCTGCACCATCAAAAGAAAGTTCCATTGCGCTTGGCCCCATCCTTACGGTACGAATTCCAACCCTTTAATGGAAAAGGCTGGTATCGTCAGGAACATTTGAGTTTTATAGGAGTTGAAATCGGTATCCCCTTAAAAAAATAACCGGCGACATGCAGCGCTTTTAATCGGGCTGCAGTCAGGGTATCGAAGCTATTTTGTTATTAAAAATTAAGTGGTTCTGTTATGAAGAAAAATATTAAGATATCTGCTCTCTTTTCAGTGGCATTTGTTGGAATCTTAGCCTGGAGTTCCTGTCTGAAGGATGCGATAAAACAGACTTATACCTACACCTATTATGCGCCCGTATATAAAACCAAGGCGGAGGTAAAGACAAATATTAAAAGCGACCTGCCGCAGCCGGTTGAAAATCCGGGTAAGATTATAGTCAGAGGAAGTTATATTTTCTTAAATGAAGTGGATAAAGGAGTGCATATCATTGATAACAGCAATCCTGCATCGCCGCGCAATCTTTCTTTTATTCATATTCCCGGGAATATAGATTTGGCAGTGAAAGGCGATATTTTATATGCGGATCTTTATACCGATTTGGCAGCCATTAATATTTCCGATCCCCAAAATGTAGTTTTGGAGAGTTATGTAGAGGGCGTTTTTCCTTTTCGGGCTTATTTTAGTAGTGGCAATTACGCGATGGATACTTCCAAAGTAATTATTGAATGGGAAGAGCGGGACACTACGGTCACGGAATCCCTTATCGGCGACAGAGGAGGATTTGTGCTTATGGATAATGCGGGCGTGCTTTATAATTTCTCTCAATCGGCTTCTTTGGGAAACAAGTCGTCCGCCTCTTCTCCGATTGGTGTCGGGGGTTCTATGGCGCGATTTACTATCGTCAAAAATATCCTTTATACGGTTTCAAACAGCGATTTGAATGTGTTTGATATTACGCAGGCTGCAAAACCTTTTTTCAAAAAGATGACAGATGTAGGTTCCTTCAATGTGGAGACGATCTTTCCGTATAAGGACAAACTGTTTATCGGATCGCAGAACGGCGTGTATATGTATAGCATCGAAGACCCGGTTAATCCTAAGCAGATTGGGCAATTCGCTCATGTGCAGGTATGCGACCCGGTTATAGTAGACGATGTATATGCTTATGTTACGCTAAGGTCGGGAACTATGTGCTGGGGCGATGCCAATGAACTGGATATCTTAAAGTTGAACAACTTCTCCAATGCGGAACTCATAAAATCTTATTCTTTCACCAACCCGCACGGACTGGCAAAAGACGGCAATCTTCTTTTTATTTGCGACGGGGTTGCGGGATTAAAAATATATGATGCTTCCAACGTTAGTAAGCTTCAATGGATAAAAACTTTTGAAGAGATAGAGCCTTTTGATGTGATCGCGCTGGGGCGGATGGCTTTAGTGGTGGCGAAAGACGGGTTGTATCAATACGATTATTACGACAGGAACAATATCCGTCTTATCAGCCGAATATCTATAATGAATGATTAAGCGTAAAATAAAGCCGGTAGTATTTTGTCTGCTGTTGCTGGCAACTGCGGTACCTGTATTTTCTCAAAATCCCAAACTGCATTTCGCCTCTTATAACATGGGCGCGTTCTTTATTGGCTCGTCATCGTTTAACGGAGGGTTTCAAACGGTGAATGGCATCAGGGGAAAGAAATGGTTTGTAGGAATAGGTGCCGGCATGGATTATTATTATTACAGAACCCTTCCGGTTTTTATGGACGCAAAATTTCTGTTGGACCGGGAAAATAAGATTTTTATATATGGAGATGCCGGATGGGATATTCCATGGCGTCCCGATGTTTCGAAAGATCTGGTCTATTACGACGAGGTGAATTATAGCCCCGGCGTTTATACCGACGCCGGTATCGGATTTAATACTCCGTTGTTCAAGCATGTTGTCTTGTCGTTCAGCGCAGGTCATAGTTATAAGAGTTTCGGTGCGCGGATAGGCACTCATATATGCGGCGTCGTGGGGCCTTGTACGACCAGTTACAGTAATCTGTCATTTGATTTTGGAAGAATTGTTTTTAAAATGGGAATTCAGTTTTAACGAATACCGTTTCTTCATCTTTTTGTCGCAATAGGATGATGCCGTAAAATGTTTATTTTTACAAAAAAACAATGAGAGCATTTTTGGGTATCGGATTATTAGGATCCAATTTTGTACAAAGGCTGTTAGAGAATGGTGAGCAGGTGCAGGTGTGGAACAGAACTCCGGCAAAAGCAAAAGCCCTGGAAAAGGACGGCGCTAAAGTTTACCATTCCTCTGCGGATGCGGTACAAAATGCAGATTTGATTCACCTTACCTTAAAAGATGATTCTTCTGTAGATGCTGTGCTGAAAGAAGCGCTTCCCGGTTTGAAAACCGGTGCAATTATAATTGATCATACCACCACCTCTGCATTAGGGGCTATAAGTCGTACGGAAGAATGGAGAAGTAAGGGATTTAGATATCAGCATGCGCCTGTTTTGATGGGGCCACCGGATGCCAGGAAAGCTACGGGAATAATGGTGGTTTCAGGAGACCAGGAATTAATAACACAATTAACACCGGTGCTTTCGGTAATGACAGGCAAGTTGATAAATTATGGTTCACAAACAGGCAAGGCTGCTTCCCTTAAGTTGGCCAGCAATCTTTTCTTAATCGCATTGAACGGCGGATTAGGCGATATGCTTTCTCTGGCAAAATCAGCAGGGATCTCCACGGATGAATTACTCACTTTGTTTGACAACTGGAATCCGGGGGTAGCTATTTCGGGCAGGTTAAAGAAATTGGAGGAAGGCGATTTTACTCATCCTTCCTGGGAACTTGCCATGGCCCGTAAAGATGCCAGGCTGATGATGGAGGCCACCGCTTCTGCAGGTGTACAATTATCGGTAATTCCGGCTGTAGCTGCCGAGATGGATCGTTTGATAGCCGAAGGACTGAGTCATTACGATTGGAGTATCATTGCTAAAGAAGTTATGAACAGGGGAAAATAAACAGGAATTCATTTCTTTATTTGGATATTTTTGTATGATGCAAATAACACTAAAGACTAAACGATATTTTTTAAAATGTTCTTTTTTACTATGCTTATTCTTCTGCTTTGGTTTTTTGAAGAAGCGCGTAGTTAAGAAACTACCTTATACGGTGCAGACAGATGTGGCCTACCAGGAACTGAGCAAGGATTTTGTATGGTTTCACCCTCGTGCGGCTGCAGTTCCGGGATATGGTAATGAGGGTAATCCTGCCGTTATCATGACGATCCAAAAACATTTGGTAATGGATGATTTCTATTCTGGATTATACTATATGCGCACAGATGATTTAGGGAAATCGTGGACAGCGCCTGTTGAAATCCCAGCATTAGCATGGCAGTATGAAGAGGACGGGACAACGGTTAGTGTGGCAGATGTAACGCCGGGTTGGCATGAAAAAACAGGGAAGTTGATTGCCATTGGCATAAAAGTGAGGTATAGTAAAAAAGGACAACAATTGCTGGATAAACCCCGTTCGCATGATGCGGCTTATGCCGTCTTTGATCCTGCTACTAATGCCTGGTCGTCCTGGAAGATGATTGCTGATACACCAGAGCCGGACGGGAAGTTTTACCTGTTGAATCCCGGATGTGGTCAGTGGTTAGTAAAGCCCGATGGAAATATTTTATTGCCGGTATATTTCAGTAAAAAGGATGAACAGAATTTTTCGACTACAGTTTTGGAATGTTCCTTTGACGGATCTATCCTATCTTACCGACGCCACGGTGATGAAATGACAGTGGATAACGGTCGTGGATTAGTAGAACCCTCTCTTGTAAGGTACAGGAACAGGTATTATCTCACTTTGAGAAACGATTTCAAAGCCTTCGTGACGAACAGCGAAGACGGTTTGCATTGGAACCCGATCAGTGCCTGGAATTTTGATGACGGCAGAGAATTAGGCAGTTACAATACCCAGGCGCATTGGCTGGTACATAGCAGGGGTTTGTTTTTGTGTTATACCAGAAAAGGCGCCAATAACGATCATATAATGCGCAATCGTGCTCCTTTGTTTATCGGGCAGGTGGATCCGGATAAATTGGCCGTAATTCGGTCAACAGAAAAGATCCTGATGCCCGAACGGGGCGTAATGTTGGGTAATTTTGGCGCTTCTGCAATTACAAAACATGAGTCGTGGGTTACCGATGCGGAATTCATGATTGGAGATAAGCCGCACGCACGCGGAGCAAATGGCACCGTCTGGAATGCAAGAGTATTATGGGCTAAAAAAAATTCATTGTAACTGGCTGCAAATGGGGCTGCCATCTGCAGGGTGAAAATTTTAGTTGACCACAAGTAGGGTAAGCCGTGCATCACTCGCTTTTAAACCGAAATCAAATCTCTAACCTTCCGGATCCATTATTTTTTCAATGCATCAGCAGGCATCAGGATAGCGGTAAACAGATTTTTGCCATTCAATAATAACCTGGCCGTTTGCTGCAGACTTTTTACCGTTATTTGTTCCAGATATTTTTCAAAATTTCCGCACTGGTGCAAGTCTGCAGCACTGGCGTTGTGTGATAGCCGACTTGTTGCCTAAGCATTACTTGTTTCACCATAATAACTGGCATATTATTTATTACAATGCCTGTTTAAGAAATTAAGATAAGTAAAAGCAAGGCAGCAGGTCGGGAGACCTGCGCCAGAGCCGGATTTTGTCAAACCAAAAAACAAAAACTAAAAACGTCTACTCTACCCCTCCCTCATTTCCCCGCTGCATCGGCAGGCATCAGGATCGCCGTAAACTGATTTTTACCGTTCATCAATAGTTTTGCTGCCTGTTGCAGGTCCTTCACCGTTAATTGCCGCACTGGCGCAAGTCTGCAGCTCTGGCGTTGTGTGATAGCTGACTTGATGCCTAAGCATTACTTGTTTTGCCATAATAACCGGCATTATTTATTACAATGCCTGTTTAAGAAATTGAAATAAGTAATGACAAGGCACAGGTCGGGAGACCTGCGCCAGAGCCGAATGCAAGAGTATTATGGCCTAAAAAAAATTCATTGTAGCCGGCTGCAAATGGGGATGCCACCTGCAGGGTGAAAATTTTAGTTGACCACAAGTAGGGTAAGCCGTGCATCACTCGCTTTTAAACCGAAATCAAATCTCTAACCTTCCGGATCCATTATTTTTTCAATGCATCAGCAGGCATCAGGATAGCGGTAAACAGATTTTTGCCATTCAATAATAACCTGGCCGTTTGCTGCAGACTTTTTACCGTTATTTGTTCCAGATATTTTTCAAAATTGAGAAAGCGTTCAATATTGTCTCCTTCTACTCTTGCCGCCAGCAGGTGCGTTAGCCAGGCTTTGTTTTCTTTTGTTTCCTGCCGGTGGGTCTCGCGCAATTGCTGTTTCACTTTATTAAGATTTTCAATGGACGGTCCATTTTGAAGGATAGCATTTATTTCAGCGTGTAATGCTTTTAGCAGCGTATCCGCTTTTTCGGGGCCACAGGGAAGTTGTACGGTGAATTGAAAGGAAGGATAAGGCACTTTTTTTAATCCTCCAAAAATAGCGCCTCCGTAAATGCCTTGTATCTTTTCTCTCAATTCTTCAATAATACGGATATTAATCACTCCGGTAATGACTCTTGCCTTTAAGGCAAGATCTTCAGAATAGGAAATATCACCGTAATAAAAGGATAGAATAAGACTTTTTTGCTCGTCTCCTTTATATACGATAAGATCATGTTTCCCCTGGATGGGTCTAATTTTTTGATCCACATAATTTGATTTGCCTGAAGCCACTGGTAACCCGCCTATATAGGTTTCAATGAAGGGTGTAATATTCCGCTCGCTGAAGCTTCCGGTAAAAACAAAATGAAGACCGCCTGCATTCCCTAATCTTTGCCGGTAAATATCAAGTACTCTTCCCGATTGAATCTGGTCAAAATAATTTGCTTTGGGCACACTGATAGGTGCCAACGGATTGTCATGGTAAAACACTTTAAATACTGTATCAATGAATGCAGTTTGCGGATTAGCGCCGAGTAAAGCCAGTTGAGCTTTGTTTTTTTGTATAAAAGACTTAAAAAGAATGCTGTCTTCCCTGGGTTCTGCCAGTTTAAGATAGGTCAATTGAAACATCGTTTCCAAATCTTTTACGGTTGAGCTGCCGTTGATGCCTTCGGTGGTACTTCCTATAAAAGGATTTACTGACACTGATTTTCCGGAAAGCGCTTTCTGCAGATCTATGGGTGTGAACCTGCCATAACCCATTGCGTTTATCGCAGCAGTGGCATATGCGGCATTGTATTTATCGGGTAATCCGAAATTGCTCGTGCCACCATAGCGGGATGCAGACATCAGAATTTCGTCGTTCTTAAAATTGGTTTCTTTAAGGGTAACGGTTATGTTATTCGAAAGCGTAAGCTCGGTTGTTCCGGTAATGGGGTCTTTTTTTCTTTTGATTATTTTACCTGGCTTAGGAAGAGTCGTTAATAATTCAGCAGATACAATTTCTTCTGCATAAGGTTTTACTTTCGCTTTCTCTGTGGCGGCCACAATTTGTAAAAGGGCAGAAGGAGAAGGAAGTAGTACGTTGTCTTTCTGCGGACCCATAATAGCTGCAAACAAATACTGATTAGCCTTTAGTGTGTTTACAACTTCATTCACATCCTTCAACTCAATACCGGGAAGGAATTGCTTGACGAGATTGAATTCTACTATAATTCCGGGTATAGGTTCCTGTTCCAGATAATGTCGTATATATTCTTCTGCATAGGAAGAAGATTCTCTTTTGTCTCTGTCATTATAGTTGTTCTCATATCCTGCTATCATATTTAATTTAGCTCTTTCTAATTCAGGTGGTATAAACCCAAAACGTTTCACCCTTTCAAATTCTTCTAAAATCGTTTGCAGTGCATGGGTGGGTGCCTTATCTCCGGATACGGCATATAATTCAAAGTTTTCATAGCCACGGGCAAAACCGCTGAAAGACCCGCCTCCGTATACAAATGGAGGGTTTTCCTGCTGAGTAAGTTCCTGCGTCCGTTTATTCAGCATACTGATAAAAAGGTTTTTGATCAATTCCTTTCTATAATCGTTATAGGTGGTAACCGGCTCCAGGGGATAAGAAGGGAATTCAATTAGGGACTGATAGCTGGTTGCTTCTTTATCCGTAACCACCATGGCTTCATTGGTAGTATAGGGTGGTACAGGAGCTTCGCTGCGGGTACGGGGATGGGTTGGATTGATTAAGTTTTCAAAGTGTTTCGAAATGAGTGAAAGCGCCTTTTCTTTGGTGATGTCTCCCACCACAATTACAGCCATCAGATCCGGCCGATACCAGTCCGTGTAAAAACGACGCAGTGCATCGTAATTAAAGTTTTTGATAATACTATCCTTCCCGATCGGAAGTCGCTCGGCATATAGTGACCCGCTTAATAATCCGGGTAATATCTTCTTTAACATTCTCTCCCTCGCACCTTTTCCTAAACGACTCTCTTCTAAAATAACCGCACGTTCATCGTCTATGTCTTTATTCAGATAAGTAACATTGTGCGCCCAGTCTTCCAATACCTGAAATCCTTTTTCAAGATTACCGGGCTTATCAGTGGGAATAGGCAAAATATATACCGTCTCATTGAAACTGGTATAGGCATTCAAATCACTGCCGAAACCAACACCTATATTTTGCAAAAACGATACAATTTCATTTTTTTTAAAATTTTTTGTGCCGTTAAAAGCCATGTGCTCCGCCATGTGGGCAAGCCCCAGCTGATCCGGATCTTCATTTATGGAGCCGGCATTCACCACCAACCGAAGTTCCACCTTTTGCTCAGGTTGTTGATTGGGGCGGATATAATAGGTAAGCCCATTTGTTAGTTTTCCAATAATCACATTGGTGTCGAGTGGCAGCTTGCCGTCGGGATTAATCTGTGCAAGTAAAAACACAGCATGAATGACAAAAGAAAAAAGCAGTAACGCTTTTTTAACACCGGAAGGAGTATACATAAACACTTCTGTTTACTGACAAAAATATAATTTTCTCCATTGTTATTACTGGACTCTCATCAGATAACCCAGCAAATCGGTAACCTCCTTATCGTTTAGACTATTAAGTAATCCCTGCGGCATCATGGACGTGGAGGTGGTTTCCCTCGATTGTATAGAAGATTTATGCAGCACCACCTCGTTCTGCCCCACTACCCGCAGTGTAATCTGCCGGTCGTTTTCTGAAACCAGGTTTCCCGAATAGGTGCGTCCGTCGCGGGTGGTGATCACGATCATCCGGTAGTCGTCCTGTATCTCCTCGCTGGGACTCAAAATATTAAACAGCAGGTAGTCAATATTGGAACGATTGGAACCCGTGAGGTCGGGTCCGATATTACCACCTTTACCATACAATTTATGGCAGGAGCCACAGGTGCGGGCAAAGATTTTTTCCCCCTTATCAAGGTCAGGCGCATGCCCGCTTTTGGAAACCAGGTTTTTATAGTGGTCAAATTCCTTGCTGTCGGCGGGCTTGTCGTCAATGGGTCCCCATATTTCCACAAACCCGCTGCCAACTACCCGGCGTAACTGCCGCGCTACCGTTGCCGGAACCTGGCTTTTCGGCATGGTTTTATTTTTAATGGCATCCGCTAATAACCTCCCGTAAACAGGACGGGAACTGAGCGTTTCCATAGCTTGCAATTTTCCGGCATCGTTGAAAGAGGAATATTTTTGTAACAGCAGCACCCCGAATTCTTTTTTATCGTAGGCTGCCATCGCTTTAATCGTTTCAGGCTGTAAACCGGGTTCTTCCAATAGTTGCGGCAGGATGGGCAGCAGTTCTTTACGTTGCTGCGCCGATAAGGTTTGCAGGGCTTTTATACGTTGCTCTGTCGGCAATTTCCTATTATTTAAGGTAGAAAATGAACGTTGAGCGGAAGCAGCATCCCCAAATAATGCATTGATCTCCTCTGCTAATTGTGTGCTTTTGTCTTTCCTCTTTTCCAAAAGGATAAGGGTATTGCTCCAATTATGCGGAGGATTCAGATCCACTCTGCCTTCCATTCCGGCAAGCATGCCTTCCAAAAGATCATTGAGGGTAGATGGCCGTGTAGCCAGGACGTTAACTAAGGTTTCGGTTGCATCAGCGTCAACCGCCCTTCTGGCGGCAAACCGGCTAATTAGCGTTAGCCTGGAATTTGCAGCAATCTCCAATGCTCGTTTCGGATTTTCCGGGATCATTTTTTCAAAGCCAAACCAGATCATTTTGGGAAGGTTGTGATCGCCTTCATCTTCCGCGTGCCGGGTTATCAGCGCTTCTGCCAGTTGCCACCCGGTGGCCGCATCTGTTCGTTGCATGGCGGAAGCGAGGTATAGTCTTACCACCGGAGATGGATCCGATTTTGCCATATCGATCATCTGATTAGTGATATCCGGTGCGGGCGCGCCGTCTTCGCATAGCAGTTGAATAGCCCAGGCGCGAACGTATTCGTCTTTATCCCTTAGGGCTGCTGAAAGCATGTTTTGGGTAGTATTTTGTGTAACATGCAGCGTCCATAAAGCCTTAAGCCGATGATCGGCGTTAGTACCAGGAAGAAATAATTCCTGTAACCGGGTGAGTGCACCTGCATCTAGTTTCTTTTTAATGCTGCGACTCTGCAAAATCACCCTTGCCCTGCGGGCATGCCAGTCGCTGGTGCTGGTCTGAAGATTAACCAACTCCAGATCGCTGAATGAGTTTAGATCCTTATAACGCCCGGAAAAGTTTTGGGCATTGGATGTCTCAGGCATAACTCTGAAAACTCTTCCGGTTTCACTGTTTCGGACGGTTTGTCCACAGATATCCGCATCATGCCAATCCAGCGCATAAAGTCCGCCATCCGGTCCTATTTCCATACTAAAACCTACCCATTGCCCATTATTAGCCATCATAAAATCATCTCCATGTTTTCCTGTAAAGCCTGAGCCTTTACGTTCCAGGATATCAGATAAAATAGCGTGTTCATGAATATTACACATGAAGATTCGCCCCCGTTCTGATGCAGGAAATGCATCCGACTGATAAATGCGCGCGCCACCGTGAGCAGAACGATGACTATGATCAGCGATGGTTTTGATATCGTCGTACAGGTAAGGGTTGAAATGTTGTCCTCCCTGACGGTGATAGACCCCTCCGGGAATAATATGCCACAAATGAGGAATTACACAAGCTGTAATAAACAACTGACCTTTGGCATCATAGTCAATTCCCCAGGGATTGCTAAAGCCGTGAGCTACCACTTCAAATTTATCCTTTACAGGATGGTAGCGCCATACACCGCCGTTTATATCGGTTCCCTCTCCTTCAAGGAGGTCTTCAGGAAAGGGATCTTTATGTTTGTACAATTTGCCTTTCCCGATGGGTTTGCGCACTTTAGACGGAGTGGCAAATCCCTGACAACCATAAAGCCAGCCATCCGGTCCCCAATGAAAACTGTTTAACGTTTCATGGCGGTCGCGTATACCCCATCCCGTTAGTCTAACTTCAATGTCTTTAACCTCGGCCTTATCATCATGGTTCCTATCGGGTACAAACAACAAATTGGGTGGCGCTCCTATAAATACCCCATTAAAGCCTACGGCCAGGGCTGCGGGGAAGGCGATATCTTCCAGAAATACTTTACGCGTATCTGCACGTCCATCGTGATTGCTGTCCTCTAAGATTATAATCCGGCTGGTACCCGCATTGGAGAAACCATGCCCTCTGGATTCGTAATCTTTATTTTCGGCGATCCACAACCTCCCCCGATCATCCCAGCAAAAAGCCATAGGCTGGGTCATCATCGGTTCCGCGGCCCATACATTTACCTGATAGCCATCTTTCACCGTCATAGCCGAAACGGCTTCTTCGGGTGTCAAAAACCGCGCATTAAGCGCCTCCTGTTGGGCTAATTTCCAAAGTTCGGTAGTGTTGTATTGGGAAGTCTTTCCGGTATAGCGGGCCCACTGGTTGGTGATCTCTGTATCTGAAAAGACACCCGTATAAACCATTAACCGGTGATTGAATACTTCTGTTTCCCCTTTTCTGATCATCCAACTACTGTCTCTTGCCGTGGCCGGGCCAACACCCATTTGATGATCCACCCGCCAGTATTGCGGATAGTTCCGGTTATCAGGATGATCGAAAATAGCAATATGTGCAAAATCATCCCGCCCTTCAATCTGCATGCCTACATCCACCCACATGGCACGCTGACCCTCAGCCTTATCGTTTTTTTGTCGGGCATTGTTTACTACCTCTCCCCTGATACCTTCTTTCCATGGCATCCTCAAAAATAATCCGCCGTAATCGTATTTCCCGATGGTTATATCTGTTTTCGCTTCTCCGCGCCATTCTAAGGTTATATAATAACGTCCGCTGTCCTGAAACATTGACCAGTTTTGCGTTTGTGCCATTATCGCTTCTCCTGTTGAATCCAGCAGGTCATAAACAGTTTGCCATTTCACTTCTTTTCCTTTTCCTTCAATAATACGGGCAGCTACCTTTTTCCAGTAGCCATCTGCCGGATGGTGAAAATAATCGCGACCGTTTACCCTTGTAAAACCCCAGTACAAGCCATTTTGATGCTTATGATGTCCGGGACTGTTTTCGGTCAGCGTTCCTTTTCCATCGGGAGCAATAATGGGATGAATAAACGGACGGAAATTGTCTTCGATATGCTGTACTAGAATGGGTTCCCCAGACCATTCGGCGTATACGTTGATGGTTTCTGTACTGTCGTTCTGAACCAATTTGAGATCCTGAGAGGTTGGTTTGTGTTGTGTATTACATGCAAATAATACCAATGTAGAAAAAACAAACATCGTCATTTGCTTCATGCTAATAAATTTAATTTCAATTTATGGGGCATGAATATACGAACAAGCTGGTGTTCACCCATTAAATTCCGGAAAGCGTTTCAAAATAAAGTCAGAATATTCGTGGTGAGAATTTAACATTCGGCAATCAAAAACAAGAAAGTTGGATCACTTATAACCTTACGATCCCGGATTGGCTTCCACCACCAGAGTTTGTTTCATTCTAAAGGCCACAGGTTGCTCCTGACGTATTGCGGGCTTCCAGTGTGGCATTTTTTCAAATTTCTGTTCCACCATTTCATTCATATCGCCATTGCCTCCTTTTATAACCCTCGCGTAAACCGGCTTGCCTTCCTTATCAATAATATAATCCACTACCAGGTAAGCCGCTCTTTGTCCTTTATCCAGAAGCGGAATCATTTCTCTTCCGGTTTCATCGAGAAAATGCTGAAAGGCTTTTGTACCACCCGGATAAACCGGCAGGCTGTTTACTACTTTTGCCAATTCACTTTCTGGGACTGGGATTTCCTTTTCCGGTAAAGATTTCCTTTCCTTAACTATTTTTTGTTCGACAGGCTGGATGTTTTCAACCAGGTATTGCCCATTTCTTCCCACCATAACTACTGGCACCTGTTTGTATTTTTCAAAATAGTTATAGGCGGTTTCCAGGTTACCAGCCAGGAGTTTATAGTTGCGATAAGTCTTTAAAAATTGTTCTAAATAATTGAGGCTCCTCGCATTATTGAACTGAATGGGGAAAATATGAACCGGTATATAGTCCTGACCCATAGCTCGCGCATAACTTGTGATCACATAAAGGTCTTCAATCTGATCATTGGTAATGGGGATACACCCTTCTGTTACACAGGATCCGTGAATAAAAATATCTCCTCCGGGATAAAGAGAATCGCTCAACATTCTATCAGAGGCATTGGGATAATTAAGCCCTAACGATAAATGATAAGCGCTGTTGGGTTTGAATTCATTTATATAATAGAATCCTTCGGGAACCTGATAATCTCCCTGCATTCTTTTTGGGCCGAGGGAGCCGGCCATTGCACACACTTTAATCGTCTTAAATAATTTATAGGGCTCCTGAATACTGTTTTTTACCCATACTTCAAGTTGACTGTCGTATTTAAAAGAGCGCAAATACACATACTTTGCCGGCCATTTCAAACCCCGGGCTTCAAACTGGCGGCGCAGGGTATCTTCCTTTCGCTGAAAAACATCTGCAACCTTGGCAAATGATTTTTGATAATCAACAAAAGAACTTTGACCGTTAGTCCAAAAACAAGCGGTTAAAGCAAAGGAAATCAGAAGTAAATATCTCAATGTATACATTTATTACCCATTATATTCCAATCAACACTCTATGGTCATTGATGATTCAATTAATCCAGGCTGGTTTTATAGCTGCAAATATCATGCTTAAAGCAATATGATGTTGCCCGTTTTTCAAATTACAATATCGCTAATCTGTTAATCGCATTTCTATCGGTACTGTTTTTTATCAAAAATGTGATACCGACCACTTTCTTTCAACGTGAAAGTATACCATCTATTTTATTAATATGTGTTAAAGTCGTTAAATCCTGTCCGTTTATTACCTTCACAGGATATTTTTGATGATATATGTTTAAAGTTGGAATCTTAGGCGGTGGTCAGTTGGGCAGAATGTTGCTACAAGCTGCCGCTAACTATCCGGTGGAAACTTTTGTTATGGAGAGCGATCCGGAATGCCCCGCCGCGCATCTTTGTCATCATTTTGTACATGGCGATATAAGAAATTATGAGGATGTTTTTAATTTCGGAAAAGGGTTGAATGCTATTACCATTGAAATTGAATCTGTTAATGAAGAGGCGCTGGAAGCGCTCGAAGCAACAGGGGTGAAAGTTTATCCGCGTTCATCTGCTTTGCGTATCATTAAGAACAAAATCCGGCAAAAACAATTTTATGCGGAACAGGATGTTCCTTCATCGAAATTTGTAGTAACACAGTCTCTGGAGGAATTGGCTCAGTATTCGGATTTTCTTCCTGCAGTACATAAAATAGGTTCTGGGGGCTATGATGGTCGTGGAGTTCAGGTGATAGCCACCCCTGATGATATAAAAAAAGGATTTGATGCCCCGGCTGTTTTAGAGAAAAAAATTAGTATTTATAAGGAAATAGCACAGATTGTAGCAGTGGATGAAGCCGGTCATACGGCTTTATATCCACAGGTGGATATGGTTTTTAATCCGGAGTTAAATTTACTGGATTATCAGATCAGTCCTGTAGCATTGGAGAACCCCGTTTTATGGAAGGTAGAAGCAATTGCACTAAAGGTTGTTAAAGCGTTAAAAAGCCCGGGTATTTTCGCAGTGGAATTGTTTGTAGACAAGGAAGGCGAAGTGTATGTTAATGAAACTGCGCCCCGGGTACACAATAGTGGACATCATACTATAGAAGGAAATTTCAGTTCACAGTTTGACATGCTCTGGAGGATTATTTTGCAATATCCTTTGGGGAATACAACTACTATTCTTCCGGCAGCTATTGTGAATATTATTGGAGAGGAAGGTCATAGTGGAAAGGCTAAGTACGAAGGACTGTCTGAAGTGCTGGGAATGGAAAATGTATTTGTACATATATATGGGAAAAGAGAGACGCGGGCGGGCAGGAAAATGGGGCATGTAACTATTTTAAGTACAGACAGGCAGGAACTGATTCATCAGCAGAAACGCATTCGTCAATTGTTGAAAGTGGTGAATGAGGAATAATAAGAGATTGTCAGTATCTGAGAATTTGATTTATTGAAAATAATTATTTACAAAGCGTAAAACTCGTTTATATGCCGGCTACTTCACCTCAGGTGGGGATTATTATGGGTAGTGATAGCGACTTAACCATAATGCAGGGAGCTGCTTCAATTTTAAAGGAATTTGAAATTCCTTTTGAACTCACCGTTGTATCTGCCCATCGTACCCCTTTACGGATGGTGGAATATGCTACAAAAGCAAAAGAGCGGGGGCTTAAAGTCATAATCGCCGGAGCGGGGGGCGCGGCTCATTTACCGGGCATGGTAGCCTCCCTTACTTCATTGCCGGTGATAGGCGTGCCGGTTAAATCTTCGAATTCAATTGATGGATGGGATTCTGTATTATCTATTTTGCAAATGCCCAATGGCATCCCGGTGGCTACCGTTGCTTTAAACGCCTCAAAAAATGCAGGCATCCTGGCGGCAAGTATCATCGGGGCGTTTGATATGGGGGTGGGAGGAAAACTGGCGGACTATAAAAAAAATCTTGAAGCCGCCGTGTTGAAAAAAGTGCGGCAGGTGAAGGAAGAAGGATGGCGCAATGATTTTGATCGGTAGGTTTTGTTTGGCCTCTTCAATATTTTGCAGGATTGGGTTTCTGAAAAATTTTCACATCGAAGCCTTCATTGCCGCTTTTAACAAACCCGGTTATCAGCTCGGGCAGTGATTAAGCCGCCTCTTTTTCCGACATAACATACACCGTTCCTTTTCCTTTGAAACCACTTCAGCCCGCCTATTGCCAATATGTGTTAGCGGCTGTTTTCATTCTTTTTTATTTTCTTCTGCTTCAATTAAAGGTCTAAACCAATGTCTCATTTCATCTAAAGTCTTAAAGTTTTGTGGAACAGGGTTACTTTCTGCCCAGACTTCGTCCTCTGTCATGGCGAAACTATGGTGAAAAAAGCTCTCACTTGTCCTCCTCGGATTGTGTGCAAGAATTGATTTAAAATAATCATCCTTAATGCTGTAATAATCAGAAGGAATAAATTTAGACCAATGTCTTTCAATACGTTCGGGCGGTAAGATGTCAATTATCTCAATATCTTCAACATCTCTCTTTTTATTCAAGAACCAAGACTCGCTCAAGATTTTAATAGCCTCAAGGTCTGATTTCGGAGCAGCATATCCAAATATTGTAATTAGCTTTACATTTTGGTCATTGAGAAAATCTTTCAGCATATCCCATTGGGTCGTGAGAAATGAGTCTTGATAATTCTTTTTTGATACAGGGAATAGCAATTTAGTTGGCGCAAGAATTTCATTAGAGTCCTTTGCTTTAAGTCCGACAGCTCCGAAGACATTTGCTTTTTCATTATAACCTATTGCAACATTTCCATGTAAAAATGCCAGATAAGGTAAGTCAGCGCATCCTCTATGTCGACTCCAAGCTTGAAAAAGAAATGGGTCCCAGTTAAAAGTAGCGATGATGTCTT
>CAZFGP010000031.1:0-31172 GCA_964518685.1 uncultured Terrimonas sp. | reverse complement strand
CCCGGATATGTCCCCAGAAGCTGAAAATCTTTTGACTTACCGCTTCCTGGAAGCCATTTACAAAAGCGAGGGTCATGATCATTACGGCCACGCTGATAGCCGTTGCCGTAATGGCAAGCCGGATAATAAAACGGGAAAAGGAACGCTGCCGGTTAAATGCTATTCGCCGTGCTATAAATGAAGCTATATTCAATCTCTGCGATTTTACTAAATTGTGAAGATAAAAGAATTGACTGATGTATAATCACAGGTTTATTGTCGCTGTTATAATCTTTTTTCTTTTTTTCGTTTCATTGCAGGCCCAGCAGGAGCCAGATGCAATATTTATGCATCAGATAAAAACTGTGCAGCTTAATCCCTATGGAGATCAGACAGCTTATCCGGTGGTTCGGCTAAATGGTAATGATGTATTGCAACTTGATTTTGATGATATGGATGGGGATATAAAAAATTATTACTATAATATTGAACTTCGCAATTCAGATTGGTCGGAGGTGCAGATGGGTTACTTTGATTATGTAAAAGGCTACCCCAGTCACCGTATTTCCAATTACCGCCGATCAGCACAGGTGCTTACCCGTTATACTCATTATCAGCTGACCTTTCCAGGGAGAGATATTATGCCAACTAAAGCAGGAAATTATATTATAAAAGTTTTTTTAAATGGCGATACTTCAAATCTGGCATTTACCAGGCGGTTTCTGGTAACCGATGCCGGCATTGCCGTTTCGGCACAAATACAACAACCTTTTGATCAGCAATTCTTCAGAACGTATCAAAAAATTCAATTTACGGTTAATACCGGCAACGTAAACGTCAGCTATCCACAGCAGCAAATTAAGGTGGTGATTCTTCAAAACAACCGTTGGGACAATAGTATTCGTAATCTTAAACCTTCTATTGTGAGAAATAATATATTGGAATACAATACGGAAAAGGAAAGCATTATGCCTGCCATGCGGGAATGGCGCTGGCTTAACCTAACAAGTTTCAGGTTGCTCAGCGATCGTGTAAGAAGGCAGGAAAACACCAATATTGCCTATGATCTTTATGTAACGCCGGATTTTCCCCGAAATTCGGAGCGGTATATCTATTATAAAGATTATAACGGAATTTATGCTGCCCTGACCAATGAGAATGTGAATCCATATTGGAATGCGGATTATGCATCGGTACATTTTTCCTTCATCCCTCCCGGCAGGCAGCCTTACAAAAAAGCGCTATATATTATCGGGCAGATGACCGGATACGGAAAAGATGACAAGGCTCAATTGAAATGGAATTCTCAAGCCGGGGCCTATGAAACCACCCTGCAGTTGAAGCAGGGGTTGTATGATTATGTATATGCCTTAAAAAACACAGGCAGCGATGGCGCCTATTTTGATACCGCAGAAACAGAGGGGAATATATGGGAAACAGAAAATCAATATATGATTCTGGTTTACTTCAGGGAGTTAGGTGGCAGGTATGACCGGCTCATGAACGTAACCCTAATAAATTCGAAGATGGACCGGCCGGGCCGGTTTTAAACAAACATGATCAGTATTGGGTAATCACAATTTCAGGAAATCAATCAAGTTCCTTATCTTTGCTATGGCAAGTCTTATACGACCAGCTCCTGCTGAACTCCCCCAGGACCGGAAGGTAGCAAGGGTAGGCGGTTGTAGCGGTGCGATGTAAGTAACTTGCCTTTTTATTTTCTATATATTTGTATTCAAACAAAAAATATTTTTCAAATGAAATTTTTTTTAGACACCGCCAATCTTGATCAGATCCGCGAAGCTCATGATTTAGGAATATTAGACGGAATTACCACCAATCCATCGTTAATGGCTAAAGAAGGTGTAGTTGGCCATGAAGCTATTAAGAATCATTACAAGGCTATCTGCGATATTGTGCAGGAAGGGGATGTGAGTGCCGAAGTATTCGCTACTGATTTTAAAAACATCATTGCAGAAGGCAAGGAGCTTGCTGCAATTCATCCCAATATTGTAGTGAAAGTGCCCATTATCAAAGAAGGTGTAAAAGCAATGAAGTGGTTTACCGATAATGGAATCCGAACCAATTGTACCCTTGTTTTTTCGGCGGGTCAGGCTATTTTGGCAGCCAAAGCTGGTGCAAAATATGTTTCACCCTTTATAGGCAGAATAGATGACAGTGGATGGGATGGGGCAGAGTTAATTGGCCAGATATCCCGCATCTTTAAACAGCAGGGATTTAAGACCCAGATACTGGCAGCTTCAATCCGTAATTCTCTTCATATTGTAAGAGCTGCTGAGTTAGGTGCTCATGTATGCACCTGTCCGTTAGAGCCCTTGCTTGCCCTACTCAAGCACCCTCTTACGGATATTGGACTGGCTAAATTCCTTTCCGATGCCAAGAAAATGGAGCATTGATTCCTGGTAAAAAGTGATTGTTTATAAGGATTCCGAACGCTTTTCAGTTCGGAATTTTTGTGTTTGTCAGGTTAGAATCACTATCTATGGGGTATAAGTCCCGAATGGTAGTTACAGTACGTTCGTCTCAATGGAATTTAATTTTCACTGGTAGGCGGCCACGCAAAGGGTAAGACCCGGCGAATCATCCGGAACCAGGATTTCATGACTGCCGCAATAATCTTAAATGAAGTCCCCGTGCGACTTAGATGGTGGCTGACTTAACTTTGTTTATTTTCCATCTTCATAAGCTGTGGTATCCATATTTCCGCGGAGCGTACCCCTCATCCTTTTCCAGATGCTTTCTCTTTTTTTTATGGAAACGAAATCAGGCTTAAAGGCCTCTTCAAATGGTATTTCAGGATCAGTCATTGAAGGTTCAAGCATCTTAAGGGTATCGCTAACCATGGGGAGGAGAGCAATGTCCGAACTCACTTTCTTTCGGATAAACCCTTTCAGTAATTTGGTTTGAAACGGATCCGAGGCAACGGCAACCTTGTTAAAGCCTAACTGACGGGCCTTGCGGTATCCATAATATACGTTTTCAGTACTGTGTTCTGCTTTGGTCTCCGTATAAATATTTTCCTTAGGAATACCTAGAGCCTCTGCATACATGGCCATGATTTTGCCTTCATAATAGGGTGAATAAACGGCGGATCCGGAATAAATAATATTTTTTGTGATGCCTTTGTCATATAAATACTTCGACCAGTATACCCTTCCTTTCATGATCCGTTCCCATTTACCGTTTTCAAAGGGTATACCCGGCACGATAATTACATCAAAGGGTTTCTTTTCTTCGGCGATTAATAAAAGTTGCCGGCATGCTTTTTCCGAAAAAGAGCAGGAAAATAAAAATGATATCAGTAATATGGAAATAGTGAGATAAAGAAGTTGTTTCATACAAGCTAAAATACATCAGAACGAACAATCCACGGATGTGATGCGGGTTACTTCAAAAAAGTTTTTATAAAAGACATGATACGACTATCTATTTAAATCCTTTTAATTGTTCTTTTTTTTACTGCCAAAGATTTTTCGAAACAACCCTTTCTTTTTCGTGTCATTATCGCTGGCGGGTTGTTCTTTCACTTTGTTGGTATTACTCTTTTTTGCTTCGTCTAAAATTTTCTTTTCTTCATCATTGAGTTGTGATTCGGTGGTAATCTTCTCCCGTCCATCACTCACAGGAACATCTATATATTGATTGGCGTCTCCCGGCTGACTTTCGCCTTCCAGAATAGGGGCGCTATCGGTTTCTGCAGAATCCGTCCAGTCATAAATCATTTCATTTCTAAAACTTTCGGGCTGTACAAATTTTGCATTTGGGTCAATGCCAAGGGTTTTATCTTTATAAGCTTCCTGGAAAAAATAGGCCCAAACGGGCATTGCCATTTGTGCACCCTGACCGATATAATTATTGGAGATACGCAGGATAGGATCATCAGCGCCTACCCAGGCCCCAGCCAGAAGTTGTGGGGTAAATCCAATAAACCAGCCATCTGCGTTGTTGTTGGTAGTACCTGTTTTCCCGGCTATTTCACTAGTGATGCCATAGGTGCCGCGCAATGAACGACCGGTGCCAAAGTCAACCACGCCCTGCATCATACGGGTCATAATATAAGCATCGTTTTCATTAATCACTTCCTTGTGTGAAGTGGTATACGTCTGTAACACATTTCCGTTTCTGTCTTCAATCCTGGAGATATAATAGGGCTTGGTATTCATACCTCCACCAGGAAACATACTGTATGCTTCCACCATTTCTATCAGAGAGATATCAGCCGACCCCAGAGCAATAGAAGGATAGGGGGGGATATTGCTGGTGATGCCACATTGATGGGCAAAATCCACTGTTCTGTTTACTCCGATAGCATTTATCAAAGTTGCTGCAGCCGGATTTATAGAGGCAGCCAGGCAAAAGTTCAGCGGACGGGTGCCTTCATATTTTTTGTCACTGATTATTTTTCCACCCATATCCACCGGATCTACCGATACCGGTGTTTCAGGCGTATAACCATTCATAATAGCAAGTGTGTACAGCAGGGGCTTAAATGTAGAACCAACCTGTCGCTTGGTATTATAATTAACGTGGTCGTATTTATAGGTTTTAAAGTTAATTCCTCCCACCCAGGCCTTAACTTCTCCTGAACGCGGATCGGTAAGAATGAAAGAAGCCTGAAGCATCTGCTTGTGATATTTGATGGAATCCAAAGGGCTCATTACCGTATCTTTTTCGCGCTGGTCGTTCCATGCAAATACCTTCATCGGAATTTTTGCTTCAAATGATTTTCGGATATCCGCATCTTTTACACCTTCATCCAATAGGTTTTTCCATCTTTCACTCGTCTTAATTGCTTTTTCAAGTACTGCTTTCCCATCTTTTGTTTTCCAGACACTACCATCTTTTATATTTTTCTGAGTATTGAAAACTTTTTGAAGGTTGGGCATATGACGGGCTACTGCCATTTCAGCATATAACTGCATACGCGGATCAATAGTGGTATATATTTTAAGCCCGTCTTTATACATATTATAAGGCTCGCCTGTTTTTGGATTTTTGTGTTCCTTACACCATTGTCTGAGGTCATTGCGCAAAACATCAATGAAATAGGGAGCCAGATTGGTGTTTGCGGTCATCTTTTGATAATCAAGCTGAATAGGCTCCAATTTAACTTTTGCAGCCTCTGTCAGCGTCAGATAGTTATTGCGTACCATCTGGTCAATTACCGTATTCCTTCTATCAAGAGACGATTTAGGATTTGTTCGGGGATTATAAGTGCCTGTGGCTTTAAGCATCCCAATCAATACAGCTGCTTCCGGCACATTCAATCTTAAGGCATCTTTTTGAAAAAAGGTACGGGAAGCATTTCGGATTCCGTACACATGATCACTGTATTCTACAGTATTCAGATAGAGCGCCAATATCTCTTCTTTAGTGAAATTGCGTTCTAATTTTATAGCCACAATCATCTCCTTCAGCTTTTCAATAATTCGGGCAAGAGTGTTCCTGCTTCCCTGCCCCAGCATATTCTTTGCCAATTGCTGAGTGATAGTACTGGCGCCCCCTTCTTTTCCAAAAAAGAAAATGGCTCTGGCCAAGCTTTTGCCATCAATTCCGGAGTGAGTATAGAACCGTTCATCTTCCGTAGCAATCAGGGCATTAATCACATTGGGAGAAATTTCACTATAAGGCACATTTGTTCGATCAGTAATATAATACTTGCCCATGAGCCTTCCGTCTGCTGCAAACACCTCAGAAGCAGAAAGAATAGAAGGATTTTCTAATTCGGAAAGGGAAGGCAATTTGCCAAAAACACCCCAGGAAATTAAAAGCACAAACAAGACACCCAGCCCCAGTCCAGCAAAAAAAAGTCGCCAAAAATATTTAACCGGTTTCGTCATAATAATAAATGATTTATCGTAATACTACTCTCCTCGTTCTCTTAATACAAATTTATATGCAAATTTTATGCACAACTTGGGCAATAGGGCATTTAACTAAGCATATAACACTTTTTTTACTCATTGTGCTTCAGAGGGATAGTTTTTTTTAAAAAATATTTTATAAGCATTCCAATCCTTTTTGTCTTTCAATAACTCCAGATTTTTTTCTGAAATAACTATAAATGAATATTTGTCTGAAGTCAGCCAGGGTACAATTTGTGTACCTGCAACCGGCCTGGCTTTATTTAAATAATTCAGTGCCGAACCCGCATCTGAAAACCCGGACAACAACAATAATTTGTTTTCTTCATCTATAGGCTCTATTGTAATGCCGATCTGCACTTCATTGAAAGACTCCCTGTTGTATCGGTTGAAAGCGTTTTTGGCTTCATTGCCGAATACAGGATCCACTTTATGTAATACCATAGCCACAAAGTGTGGTGAAGAGGGATCAAAACTAAATTCGGATGTGAGAGCAGGTTGGGGCTTATTGAATATTGAGGAGTCTATCACCGGTTTTACAACTGACGCTTTTTCAACCGGGAGTTCCTTAGCTCTTTGCTTTATAGATAAATCTACCTGTTCCTGTGCGGCAGTTAATGGTTTCTCTTCCAAAACGGGTATAGATACGGAATCTTCTTTAGCTCTTTCAATTTTCAGGTTAGTGAGATAGTGTTCTATTGCTTCCCGTCGTTTCAATACATCTAACAGGGTTTCTGCTTTTTTAGAAATGGGGGCTTCAGGATTTACCGAAATGAGGCGCTGAAGTGCATTAACAGCAGAATTTTCATCGTGTTGTTTAATGTAATAAATGGATTCTATATACAAAAGCTG
Source organism: uncultured Terrimonas sp. (assembly GCA_964518685.1). Lineage (GTDB taxonomy): Bacteria > Bacteroidota > Bacteroidia > Chitinophagales > Chitinophagaceae > Agriterribacter. The sequence goes on along the minus strand of CAZFGP010000031.1, from coordinate 24,456 downwards.
CTGAGTCCAATATTTCTCTCCGAAGATACTGTCGGCTTTTGTTTTTTCTATGATTGCTTTTTCAAACTGTCCTTCAAGGAAGAGATCGTATATTCGGTCATAGTTTTTGTTTGCTTCATCCCTCACCTTATTTTTTCTTTCATTTACAGCCTGAGGGTTTTCAATAAGTTCCAGATAGGGACTTTGTGGCGCTACCCTGGCGAGGATTTCTTTATATTGCCGCGCCTTAATGGGCAGGTTCAGCCGGGTATAGCAATAATACAGATCAAAAATGGCTTCATCCCGGAACGGAGTTTCGGGAAAACGGTTCAGAAGGGTTTCATAATGCTGAATGGCCTCCTGGTAATCTTCCAATTGGTCTTTAAATGTTTTACCTAATCCCATCAATGCAGATTGAATGCTGTCGTTAGATGATTGAATCGCTTCGGGCGTTAGTGGCAGCGTCTTCAAAAGCCCTTCAACACTAATGTCCTTTAAAGCCGTTGCTTCCGTTTCTCTTTCTTCAGATTCAAAATTGTTTTGATTGCCGGCTGGCGTCGTTTTAACCTGCGCTGTTATGTTCGACATGCGTCTCCAGTTGTCTGCATTAGGTCTTGCTCCCCAGGTATTGCGAAAACTTGTGAATCCTTTTGATTTTAAAGTGTTGTTATCGAAATACCAATCGCCCTTAGTTCCATTATTTTGAAACATATCAGTTGCTACATTGCCGGGCAATAAACCTAATGCCGCATTTTCCATGCTTTCGTATTCCTTTATTCCGCTTTCTTTACGCAGGCGCTTTGAAGCTGCTTTTAGGAATTTTTCCCGTTCTTCTTCAGGCAGGGAAGCAATATTTTGCAAACTGTCCTGTGTGTTTATGGTCTCTAATTTATTCACTATTCCGCCTAACACCTGTTTTCTTAAAGCTACAGTTGCGGAGTCCTTAATTACCGGACTATTGATATCAAGACTGTCATAGGCGCTGTTGGCTATTGGGTAATCTTTTTTATCGAAGGCAAGGTTTCCCAAATATAAAAAAGATCGGTTGCGTTGTTCCGGATTATCAACAGAATAGGCAACACTTTTCAGTAATAATATTTTTGCGGCGTCATAATCTTTCCGTTGCATTTCCATTTGAGCTGCCATATAATAGATGATATCACGATAATTGTAATATTTATCGCGTCTCGCCATTTTTAGAAGTTGCTTTATATTTTCAGCAATGACAGCCGCTTCATTGTCTCCATTCGTTATTTTAATTTTGTTCAGTCTGGCATATACCTCCATTACAGGGTCAGCCGTATGTTTGATACATAAATCGTAAAAGGCAGCCGCTTCATTTTTTTGATTACTTAATGTCCTGAGTTGTGCAATCAGGAATTCACGGCGGGCACGATCTTCCAAATTTTCGGAATTATCCAGCGCCATAATCAGATGATGGGCTGTGCTGTCCCATATTTTATTTTTGTAAAACAGATATGCCTGCATTTCCTCAAGCGCCGGTTTTAATCGTTTTGGCAGGAGCTGATCCCGGTTTAGATTTTGTATCAAAGCAGAAGCTTCAATATAGCTGCTGTCTTCAATATAATTTCGCAACTTCCAGAGAAGGGCATCATTGCGTCTGGGCGGCTCACTGAAAACTCTGGAAATAATACCGTTTTTTTCTTTTGTGGAAACGGAATATACATTGCCTTCATCGTTTAGGTTACTCCCAAGGTATTTTTTAAATCCGAGTTCTTCGTCTTTTTTGGGTTGAAAGTAGTAATTGAGATATTGGAAGGTGACATCGGCTGAGTCAAATAATTTCTTGAAGAAATAGGCCTTGCCCATTAGAAAATACATATCATCAATCCATTCGTTTCTCAGGTCGTGCAGCAGAATGCCCGCATTGCACTTTTGGAGAACAGAATCCAGTTCTGTTTTTTGAGCGGCAGTAGCATCCAGGGAATAGTTGTAAAAGGGAAGGAGTTCTGTAAAATCTTCTTTAAAACTCCGTTTGGCATTATCTACTACGTCGTTTAATTTTATGTTGGCATTAAAGAAAAAATTATAATGCGTACTCATACTTTGAAGCAACCTACGGGGAATATTGTATTTTGTTGTAAAGGTTTTATCGGAACCTAATACCCGATTTTCGTATTCTTTTGGTTTTTTTACATCGAGAGTAGCATCTTTTTGTGCCATTATTTCTGAATAATGACAACAACAAAATAAAGTGAGGAAAAAAATCGTTAGTAAGAATTTACGATAATACATGTAGGCGTAGTTCGTTCGTATAATAAACTAAATTTCAGCGAAATTATTTTAATTGTACAATTTTTTGAGCATTAGCTCTTTCAACTAAGCCAAAGTGGTTATTTTTAACACAAATAACTGAAAATGGCAAAGGTATTTGACACTGATGGAACTTTACAACATCTTCGAAATCGCTATCGGTTAGTAGTGATGAATGATGACACTTATGAAGAAGTGGTAACTTTCCGTTTGTCACGATTAAGCGTATATATCGTTTTGTGTACGGTTTTTGTAGCATTAGTGGGTATAACGGTTGCATTGCTGGTATTTACGCCCTTACGTTATTATGTGCCGGGATATGGAAGCGCATCAGACCGGAGAGAAATGGTGACCCTGAAAATGCAGGTGGATTCCCTTGAACAACAAATGATGTATCGGGATCAGTATATGGAAAATATTCAAAATGTGTTGAAGGGTAATATTCCTGTTGAGAAAGACACTTCGTTGCTGAATATTCCTATAGATGAAGAAAATGAAAATTAATCATTAAAATCAATAACCATGTTTTCATCAAAATCCAGATCCGAAATTGAAATGCCCACTACATCCTCCGGTACAAGTCTTATTGGTCCGGGTACGACCATTAAAGGCGATGTGGTAAGTAATGGCGATATCAGAATTGACGGTACCCTTAAAGGAAATATTTCCGGCTCTGCCAAGGTACTTATAGGTGCAGAAGGTGTGGTGGAAGGAGATATCGAGGGGTTTCAGGCCGACATTCTTGGAAAAGTGAGTGGAAAAATTATAGTGAAAGATTTATTGAATCTGAGAGGTAAGGCCACTATCAAAGGCAATGTGAGTGCCGGAAAACTTCAGGTAGAACCTTCTGTAACCTTCAATGGTCAATGTCATGTAGGGGAAGATAGTGTAGCAGATGTGGTGGAGTTGCCCACCAATGAAGACAGGGCTATGGCGCAATAAATTATTTCTCCCTATCCGTAAAAATTTTTGCAGCCCCGCATGATTTTCCAAATCGTGCAGGGCTTTATCTGCTCCAGTGGTTTAGGAAAGGAAAAGATCAGAATTCCACTCTAATCTTGTTCGTTTGGGAAATCCAATACCTTTAAATTATAGTTTGCTTTAATGTAACCACAAATTCTTGCTGGAATATGCCGAACCCGGGCTAATTTTCTATTAGCACAGCGTCACGCACATATAACAATAAGAAAAATGCATTTCATTGACCATAGACATAAAATTGCAGGAGAAAATATTCCCTATCTTTAGTCCTACTAATGATGCCTGCTGCTTTGAACAAAAGGGAATACATAACTAATTTGCATCTGGAAACGGAAGAATCCTTTCGTAGGGTATACGAAAAGTACCGTAACCCGTTGGCTTATTTTGCAGCCAGATTACTGCCCGCAGAAGAATCTCCTGAGGATGTAATCCAGGAAGCCTTTGTGAAATTGTGGCAGAGGAGAGACACATTCCGGAATCAGGATGCTATAAAAGCCTTTCTTTATATTACGGTTAGAAATCATTGTCTGAATCTTCGCAAGCACATTCAGGTAATACGCAGGTTTGGTTTTACCCTGACTAAAGAGGAGGAAGATATGGAAATGGCTGAAGGTGTAATTGAATCGGAAGTGCTGGAGAAGGTTTATCAGGCTTTGCAGGAATTACCGGAAGGATGTCGGGAAGTACTTCAATTGGGCTATTTTAAGGGGTTAAAAAATAAAGAGGTTGCAGCATATCTTCAGGTTTCCGTTAATACCGTAAAGACCCAGAAAAAAAGGGGCTTACACCTGCTGCGGACTGTTTTAAAAACTATACCATTTTGGTTTCTTTTCTTCTTTCTTTGATTTTCAAAAAAAAATATTCTTTTTCTTTCACCCGTTTGGAATAGTTAGTTGTTTCTATTAGAGATGAAAGGACTGAAGCCCCATTTTAAGATTGCAGATTTAATCGTTGGTTTCCTGAAAAGGACTCTTTCTCAGCAGGAACATGAAGCGTTAAGACGCTGGATTGAAGAAAGCGAAGAACACCGGGAGTTGTGGCAACGACTGACGAATGCGGAATATCTCGATGAAAAGTTGCGGCAATGGAAGGATGCTGATGTAGAAGAACTTATTCTGCCGTTAGAAGAGGATTTTACCACGAAAAAAAATAGAGTTGGAAAATGGTTCAGGTATGGATTAAAGTATGCCGCAGTGTTTTTGGTTGTGCTTGGTGTGGCCTGGGGCATCCGGTATTTTCTGCCTGAACGCAAAATCCAGCCGTTAGAAATTGCAGAGACGGAAAAGAATGAAGCAGTATTACCTCTTGGAAAAGTTGCCCGGCTTATATTGAGTAATGGTGAAGAAGTGAATTTGAATGACAAATCTGTAGAACGGATTTTAGAGGATGGAAATGTAAAGGTGCATGCAGGTAAAAGTCTGTTGGAATATGCAGCCCAATCGGGGAATTACAGTAGGGAGATGACTTATAACACCCTGATTGTACCAAGAGGCGGGGAATATCAGGTTACACTTTCAGACGGAACCAGGGTGTGGTTAAATGCTGCGTCTTCCCTACGCTATCCTACACAATTTCAGGGAAAAGAAAGAAAGGTGGTTTTGTCGGGTGAGGGTTATTTTGAAGTGGCGCCTGATAAAGAACATCCGTTTCTAATAGAAGCAGAAACCTCAAGTGTGCAGGTGTTAGGTACAAAATTTAATTATAAGGCTTATCCCGATGATCCTGCTACCACTATTGCTCTGGCTGAAGGACAGATAATAGTAAAACGAAATAAAAAAGAGAAAGATGAGGCACTATTGAAACCGGGTTATGGTGCTATAATAAATAGCGGAAAAGATGATATTCAGATTCAGAAAGTTAATCTGGAATCGGAATTAGCCTGGATAAACGGGATGTTTATTTTTGATAATGAATCTTTGGGAAATATAATGAAAAGACTTTCCAGGTGGTATGATGTGCAAATAACCTATGAAAACGGGGTGGACACGCTTTTTCACTTTACCGGGCGGATTCAGAAATATGAAAACATATCCGCTATTTTACATCTGATAGAGTTGACACGGAAGGTAAAATTTGAAGTGGAGGGGAGAGAAGTTAAAGTGGCACTATATAAATAGATAATAGAGAAAATCGAAAAACCGATCCATAAAAAACCGGAGATGCTACGAACATCCCCGGACATCGTCCACCTCAGGAGTGGGTATTTGCTGAAACCCTTTTCCGACTGAAGAATACGGCTGGAAAAGGAATTATCAACCATTAATCATATGAAGGTATGCAAAAAATGTTTTTTTTCAATTGCCGACATCTTCTGACTGCTGTGCCGGCCCATGCTTGTTTTTACAGCGGCAGGAGGTCATTAATTCTTCGTGCTATGCGTATTACCATGTTTCTTAGCTTCATTTGTGTAGTAAATTCCTACGCAACAGGCTACTCGCAGGAGAAACTTACTCTTAATTTGAAGAATGTAAAGCTTTCGCAGATTTTTTACATCATTCAACAGGAGACAGATTATCAGTTTTTGTACAATGTGGAGGATGTACAAAATGCCCCTCTGGTAAGCATATCTGTAAAAGATGCCACAGTGCCACAGATATTGTCCGGTTGTTTTAAGGACTATCCGTTGAATTATCGGATAGAAAATAAGACGGTGGTTGTGCTTTCGGAACCAGCCCGGAAGTTGAAAATTTCCGAGCCCTTACAGGTGGAAGAAATTCAATTTGGCGTCAGTGGTAAAGTAGTTGCTGAAACCGGCGAACCATTAACCGGGGTAAGCATTACCCTAAAGGGTACGCAAACGGGAACGATTACAGATGCAAACGGAAATTATTCCCTGACCATCCCGGATGGAAGAGGGGTACTGGTCTTTTCTTATGTAGGATATACCCAGCAGGAGGTAGCTGTTGGAGGGAGATCGGTTATTAATGTATCCCTGTCGTTGTCTGCCGGAAGCATGGAGCAGTTGGTTATTACGGCTTTAGGGATATCGCAGGCAAAACGATCTCTCAGCTATGTTACTCAAAGTGTAAATGCGGAATCCCTAACCCAGGCCCGCGATTTCAATCTGGTAAATTCACTTCAGGGTAAAGTGGCCGGATTGAATATTAGTGGTAGTGGTAGTGGGGTGGGTGCCCCTACCAGGGTCACCCTTCGTGGAAACCGTTCTATTTCGGGGGATAGCCAACCTTTATATATAATAGATGGGGTGCCTGTTCTGGGTTATCCCCAGTATCTGACTCCGGATAATATTGCATCAATGGATGTTTTAAAAGGCGCTAATGCCGCAGCGCTTTATGGTAGTGATGCTCAAAATGGAGCTATTATCATTACAACAAAAAAAGGAGAAGGCAGTGGAATTAAAGTGTCTCTAAACAGTAATATTACTTTTCAGCAAGCTGACTTGTCGATTCCTTTTCAAAATGAATATGGACAGGGAAACAATGGCATTTTCCAAAAAGGTTCCCTTTACTCATGGGGGGATAAAATGAGTGGTCAAAATGTGGCAAGTTGGACTCTGAATCCTTCAAGAGCAGGAGAAACCTATTCGTATACTCCACAACCCAATAATGTCAACGATTTATTCCAAACAGGATATGCCTTGTCTAATAATGTACAGGCAAGCATAGGAGCTAATAAAACCAGAGCCTTCTTTTCCGGAACCTCTACTCAGGGAGAAGGTATTCTTCCCAATAACAAATTGATCCGTAATAGTGCATTGGTAAGAATCACCAGTGAACTTTCAAACAGATTTACACTGGATGCTAAATTAAGTTACACCCAGCAAAATACGGACAATCCTACGCGGCAGAGCGATAATAACTTCAATCCCATGCAGCAGATATATCTGATGGCTCGCAATATTCGTACGCAAGATGCACGCCAATATGAATTCCTCGATGCCCAGGGTGTAATGCAGCAGGATTTTTGGTCGCCTGGTACAGCATCTACAGCGGAAAATCCATACTGGGTCCTCAACCGGAATCTGGCTTACGATAAAATGAGTCAAATCACAGGGCTAACCTCTCTTACCTATAAGTTTACGGATGACCTGAATTTGATGGCAAGAGTTTCTTATGATCGTATTGATGGAAAATTTGAACAAATAGATTATAATGGTACCCTGGTAAGAGCGCCTTATGGAAGATATTACATTACGAGTACTGATCAGTTTCAGTTTAATAGTGATTTCCTGCTTTCTTATAAAAAGAAGCTGAATGCAGATTGGGATCTAAGTGCTAATGCAGGAGGAAATATTAAGAGAATTGGGAATAGTAATTTAAGCTCAAATACCGGGGATGCGCTTTCTGTACCCAACTTTTTTAGCCTCTCCAATACCACGCTTCCTGTTACCAGTTATAATCCTGGTTCTCCGAGCAACATCCAATCCTTATATGCATTTGCAAAACTTGGGTGGAAAAAGGCTATTTATCTTGATGTTACAGGACGTAACGATTGGAGTTCTACTCTTCCCACAACAAGTCGATCTTATTTTTATCCGTCCGTCGGTTTGTCGGCAGTAATATCCGACTTGATTCCCTCCTTGCCCGAAAGAATCAACTTTGCACAAATCAGAGCATCATGGGCGCAGGTAGGTAGCAGTGCCCCAGCATTTATGCTCCAGCGTAATGCTGTATTTTCAGCCGGAGGAACTAATGGCTTTTTATTATTGAATGGTGTTTTGCCTAATGAGAATCTGAAGCCGGAAGAAACCCAATCCCTTGAACTGGGTTTTGATATGAGGTTCCTGGATAACAGGTTAGGAATTGACTTTACCTATTTCAAAACCAACACCATTAATCAGTTATTTACTATTGCCCTTCCGGTAGGGTCAGGTGCATCTTCTTTTTATACAAATGGAGGAAATATTCAGAACCAGGGGATAGAAATCGTTCTAAATACGATACCGATTAAAACAAAGCAATTCAAATGGGATTTGAATTTTAATTTCTCCCATTTGAAGAACAAGGTTATAAGTATTTCTGATGAACGTCCTAAGGTAGTTATCTCGGGGCCAGCAAGCCAATATTTTGCAGATTATGTAATAAAGCAGGGAGGAAACTTCGGCGATATGTATTCTGTTAGCTTCTTAAGAAATAGTTCAGGTCAAATTGTTGTGGGTAGTAATGGGGTTCCTAAAATTGATACAAGAAGAGATTTTAATATTGGTGGTTATACCCCTGATTGGATAGGTGCAGTAGTTACCTCCTTCACCTTTGGTAGTTTGAATTTATCTGCAGTTGTTGATCATCGTCAGGGAGGTATTGTCGGTTCGTTTACCGATGCTAATTTGGTTTTTATGGGGATGACAAAAGAAACGCTGCCCGGACGTGATGGGGGACTAGTTTTTGGAAAGAACATATTCTCTCAATATAATGCTGTTACGGAAGATGGCAAGGTTAATGATATCCCCGTGAAGGCTGAAACGCTTTGGAGGGCAATTGGGAATCCGAGTGTTCCGGTTGGAGAAGCATTTGCACGAAGTGCTACAAACACCCGACTCAGAGAATTAGTAATAGGCTATTCATTGCCGAAATCATTTGTTAACAGGCTGACTTTATCTAATGTGAATATTGCTTTGGTAGGGCGTAACCTGTTCTTTATCTCCAGGGCTACTCCCGGACTTGATCCTGACATTCTCGCAGGAACCCAAACTTCTGCAGAAGGATTTTCGTCTTTCCCTCCACCAACAGTAAGGTCATTTGGTGTTAATCTGAAAATTGATTTTTAATGAACTCAATTAAAAAATGACAATCATGTACAATAAAAAAAGATATTATAAAGTAGTATGCCTTGGCATGGTAGTGATGCTATACTTTGCTGGCTGTACCAAAAATTTCGATGAGCTCAATACCCCAAAGAATGTGATTACGGTAAAGAATATCAATCTTTCAACCCTTGGGCAGTCCTTCGCAAATGCCTTGTATTATGGGCACGTTGGAGATCAGGGAGGATGGGAACTGATGCATGAACTACATGCCAGTATTTATGCTCAGGTATTTACTACCACTTCTGCAGGTTTTAATACCGATCAATATCAGGAAGTTGCATCATGGGTGCAGGCGGGTTTTAATTCCTTTTATTCCAACCCGGCTGTTATGATCAATTTCGTTAAAAAATTTACCGAAGAAAACAATATGACGGCCGAAAATGCGATTGCTCAGATTTGGGAAGTGCCCATTTGGCAAAGAATGACAGATTTTTTTGGACCCGTAATGTTTTCTCAGTATGGCAACGGAAAAACAAGTGTGGAATATGATACCCAGGAAGATGTTTATCATTCTTTCTTTAATATCCTTGATAATGCCATAAGCGTACTCAAACAACATACTAGTGAAAAACCATTTGGTAATAATGATCTGATGTATAAAGGGGATGTAAATAAATGGATCAGCTTTGCTAATTCACTGCGGCTTAGATTGGCAATGAGAATTGTTTATGCTGATCCGGGCCTGGCCAAGCAACAAGCAGAAAAAGCTATAACAGATGGGGTAATAACAGATAACTCCGGTGCGGCAATTATGAGTACAAGTGTCAATAGTCTGAATTATTTGACTCGCTGGACTTATATTAATCCTTTTTGCATGAGCGCTACCAGTGAAAGTATCTTACTTGGATTTGATGATCCCAGACTTTCGATATTTTGGAATCAGGGAGGTGGACGGTTGGGAGGAACGAAAGGATATCATGGAGTGAGAAATGGTTTGCCGGTTACATTAAAAACATCTGACGTTAGAAGCGGCGTAGCAGGATGTTCTTTTCCATCAAAGTTGTTCCTGCCAATAGCCGATGGTGGTGCTAACCCTCCAATTCCTATATTGACCGCTGCGGAGGTATATTTTTTAAGAGCAGAAGGAGCACTCAGAGACTGGAATATGGGAGGAACTGCCCTGGAACTCTACAACGAAGGAATCCGGCAATCTTTGAAATATTGGGCTAACCTTCCGGATAATGAAATTGATGATTATGCAACAAGCCTGAATACACCCGCACCCGTACAGGATGGAATAGTAGCGCAGGCATTCAATACGCCACCTCAATCAGATATAACAGTAAAATACGATGAGGGTGGTTCTTTTGAAAGACGACTTGAACAGATTATTACCCAAAAATGGATTGATCTTTTTATGAGCCCCTGGGAATGCTGGGCCGAAAGAAGAAGAACCGGTTACCCTAAAGGCTATGCGATAATTGCATCTCTGGACCCGACCATCCCGGTAACTTCCATTATTCGCAGAATGGTGTATCCTCCCAGTGAGTACAGCAACAACCGGGTTGCTGTTGAAAAAGCCGTAACCCTGCTTGGAGGACAAGATAATACCATGACAAGATTGTGGTGGGATAAGAAACCATTAAGCGATTATCCTGATTTGTCTTCCACGGTTGTACCATAGATACTGCAATTAAACGATGAAAAACCAACCCTGTAGTTATACCCGGAGTTTAATTCATCTGGGTATTGCAGGGCTGGTTTTTTAGGGATCATTACAATTCTAATAATGCTTCACCCTTCAGGGACGATTAGCGTCACTCTATTAACTATTGAAGATGAAAAAATCAACTTCCACCTTTTGGGGAGCCATTCTCCTTTTTAGTGTATTGGTATCCTGCGAAGTCGCACGAGATGAAAGTGGCTGGACAAGTATGGACCCTGGAAGTATACCATTGCAGATCAGACAAACAGAATATCAAAAAGGCAACCTCGTACCTAATGCTTCCTTCGAAAAGGTGGAAATAGGAAAGAACGATAGTCTGATTCACCATTTTAGCCTGTCTGGTTGGGAGGTGATTGGGAAGAGTGTAGAACTTACCGATATACAACTCAGGGATATTTATGATAGTACGCAGATTTACGGTGGCAACCACGCTATAAAAATAACACGGACTCCGGAGAGTGTAAAGGAAATTGATAATCCCTCAGAAGGCGTTTTAAGCGAATTCATTGAAGTGATTCCTGCTAATTATGATTTTTATTTTAACATCCGCCTGAAAGACATTATCCCGACCTCCTATCTCGACAGATTTCAAAACCGGGTTGGGAAAGGGATAGATATCCATTTGAAATATTATGATGCAAACAAAAATGAATTAAATCCCGGAATATATTTTGAATATACACATAAAGAGGTGGATAACAGTTTTAAAGGGTTCGCCTTTTCCAATTTTTTCTATATAGATGAATTTGGCTGGGGCAGGGTGAGAGGGGAGTCATGGGTGTACCCATTTTCAGAAGGAGACATGCCGGAGAAATGCAAGTATGTTAAAATATTTTTGGGGCTGAAATGCAGCGGCACCATGTGGGTGGATAATATTGACTTTAGACTGTCCAGATGGAACTTTACACCCACTGAAAGGATAGACTCTTTATTTGAAAAAAAATATCTTCTGTCTGATTTGCTGATCCCCACGCCGAGGTTGATTGCTAATGCACAGAGCATTGATTTGAAAAACAAAACCATCCAATTGGTATATGATGGACCCGCTTTACCCGAATCACAATCTGCTCTTTCTTTACTTCAAAAAAGGTTCGCACTACTTCAAAAGGATTCCGTTGATATTTTCCGTTCGGTATCTGATCCATCTGCCATAGAGGTGGTTTTACTAAGTAATTCCGGTGCTTCCACTCAATTTAAAGAAGCCTGGCACGAAATAAAGGATAAGGAACAGGGGTATTTTATTCGCAGAGAAAATAACCGGATATTTATTGGCGGCGCTCAGCCCAAAGGATTGTTTTATGGTGCAAGCACTCTGGTTCAACTTATAGATTATGCAAATGCAAAGATAGATTATGCAGATATTACAGATTTTCCAGACTTCACCGGCCGGTCTACACTTATGATGTGGTATCAAAACCGATGGTCTCTTGATCAAAATAAGTCGCTGACCGATTCGGCCCGGCAGGCAATACTTGCAAAGAGGGAAGAGGATCTGAAAAAACAAATCAGTGATATAGACTTTTATACCAGTTACAAAATCAATAACTTTTATAGTCTATACTTTGTACTAAGTGAGCGGTGGTGGGAGCCAGGTGATTTTTATAAGAAATTATTCCGTGAGATGGGGAAGCGTTGTGCAGCGTTTGGTGATGTGGTAAATACTTCTGTACAGATCAATCCCTACTTCCATATTGCTATGGAGCAAAAGTTAGATACCCTGAGTGACTCCCTCAGGAATATTTTTTCTCATGCCACAGAAGAGGGATTTGAAAAAATCGTAAAGACGCTGAAGCCAGCGTTGGACGCCGGCGCTAAAACGGTGATGGTTTGCGCCGATGATTACGTTCCCCACAGGGGTATCATTCGGGGAGAATATGTTTTATTTAATAAGGAAGATGAGCGGCGTTTTGCCAATCTCCCTGATGCTCAGGCCTATGTATTGAATAAACTGCGAAAATGGCTGGACGTTAATTATAAAAATATTCGTCTTGAATTTGTTCCTCCGGCGTATAATAATCGCTTCATTGATTATGGAATGGGGAGTGCAGAGATATATTTCAGCGATTTGTCGCGTCGGTTAGATCCTTCCGTTGTCCTTATCTGGACAGGCAATACCATCCGTTCACTGTCTTACGACATGGCCGATATTCGCCGGGCAACAGATGTATACAGAACGAAGCCGATGCTATGGGATAATACGCCTTATGCCCGCACCGTGGAAGCAATAAATGGCGGGTATCCCATCAACTATCCGGAAAAGTCAATACTCTGTAATCTTTTTGAACCCTTCGATATCAACTATCCGGAAAATTTTCCTTCCTATTTAGACCCTCATTATTATTCAAATCTGGGCGGGTTTGGCGAAATGAACAGAATCAAATACATGACCTTTGCCGATTTTTCATGGAATACCAAAGACTATAATCCGGACTTTTCTTTATTCAAGGCATTAATTCAATATGTAGGTATAGAAAATGCGAAATTGTTATTAACATTTAACGATTGTTATTTTTCCTTCGTAACTGACTGGGGACGGTTGAGAATTGATGTTAAGCACAAAACCGTCCGTAATTTTAGTAACGAAGAAAAGATAAGGGTTGACCAGAAAATAAAAGCATTGAAAGTGTCTTTTGAAGCCCTGAAACCGATGAAAAATGAAGCCCTGAAAAAAGAACTGGAAGAACAAATGAACGCTAAGCTTAGGGATTGGAAGAAATGGAACGAAGAAATGTATGACCAAAAGGGAAATAAAAATTAATTGCTAATCAACTTAACCTAATGAGGGCTTTATGAAATTGGTTTTTCTTATAATATTTTCTTCTGTATTTTTGGTAACTGCCCATGCAACTACTGAAAATAGAGGAGCACAGTTAAAAGGTTGCAACAGGTTGGGAGGTACACCCCCTGAGTCAACTGCTCTTGAACCGTGGACTTATTCAGAAGATTTTGAACATAGAAGTTTGGCTGCATGGACATCCTATCCGCTGTGGCAGGATATTGCTTATGATCCTAATTTACGTATTGATAAGATAGTTCCTGGTGATGATAATCTTTCTATTGTTCAAAAGGTTACACCATATTCTCAGGTAGATAATTATGCCGGGGCGCAAAAGCTATTGGATATGGTGCTTGAGACGGGAACAGAATTAAGTTTTCGGTATTATTTAAAAGCCAATGAAAGGGCAGATTTCTTTAAGATCAGATTGGCAGCGGGAAATTTTGGAAAAATAGATATAACAATTCCAGACCCCGAAAGAAACAAATGGACATGGATAACGGTACATTTCAATGATTTTGTAAAAGAGAATCCATCCATCAGTGATTTGAAAGCAGTAAAAATCTTTGCCCTTGCCTTTTTAACGAAGATACCGAAATCGGATCCTGCTATGCCGTTCTATCTCGGGATAGATGATATTACTTTTAAGGCTGCCCGTGTAACGCAATTTCAGTTTAGTGAACCGGCAATGTATAAACTTCCTGAATTCAGCCCTTATATTCCAAAGGAACACTTTAAAAAGGGAGATGAATTTAGATTAACCGGAATTTGGCCTATACCGGCAAAGAAGATAAAACTGGAGATCGTTTCCTATACTGATCAAACCCAATTGTTTTATAAAACAGAGCTGAAGAAAAAAAATAACGAATGGGTACTGACACCTTTAAAGATTAATTTTCCGGACGGGCTTTTCCTTGGCCGACTGACTGCCTGGGATGGAATGAGGCAGCTTGCCGAAACGGAATTTACCATTCATGTATTTTCCGAAAAGTGGAAGGATACTCATCCGCGACTTCTTTTTAACGATGCTAATATACAGGAGATAGAAAGGTCGTTTAACGACGGTCAGTTCAGTGAGGTCTTTAAAGATATAGCGGAAAATGCAAAACAGGAACGAGCAAAAGAACCTGTTGAAAGTCTGGTTTTTGACCTGGATCAGTTTCCTGATGAGGATTGGCTTCCCACCTGGAATGCCTTTGGTGCACATATATATAATACCGATGGGGCGCTCAGGTGGAATGCACTTGCTTATGCTTTTCACAAAGACAGTATTGCAGGTAACTATGTGAAACAGGTACTGCTTAAATTGTCGGAATGGCCGGTATGGGTATCCCCCTGGATGATAAAACGTGGACGTTTTAGCGAACACCGGATGGGTACCTGGTCACACAGCGTGGCTTTAGCGTATGATCTGGTGTATGATCTGATGACTCCTGATGAAGGAAGAAAAGTCCGAAAAGCAATTATGGAAAAAATAATAGGTGGAGCCTTCCAAACCTATGTATACGACAATGAGGTTACTGCCAATAGCTCCAATTGGGTTGCCCATACTGTGGGTGGCGCTCTGATGAATCTTGCAGTAATTGCAAATGATGATCAGGAAGGAGAAATTCCGGAACCTGTTTTCACCGGCTCCCTGATGAAGTTCTATAATTTTATTCAGAGTGTAACGGATACCGTTGACGGATCTTGGGGAGAAGGGCTGGTATACAACCATTACTCCTTTAGAAACATGTCCTATAGTGTTGCGTCTCTTAAAAATGTATTCAATGTGGATGTTACTCCGCCTTTAAGAAATACGT
Organism: uncultured Terrimonas sp.; assembly: GCA_964518685.1. Classification (GTDB taxonomy): domain Bacteria; phylum Bacteroidota; class Bacteroidia; order Chitinophagales; family Chitinophagaceae; genus Agriterribacter. The sequence goes on along the minus strand of CAZFGP010000031.1, from coordinate 9,211 downwards.
ATAATGAATATATCTGGGGTGGAATAATTAAAGACAGAAGATGGTTTAGTTTCGGCGATTCCAATGATGATATCCCGGATGCTGCACCCTGGAGATTCCTGTTAAAGGCTCAGAAAGAGCCCCGCCTTAACTGGTATTATAATTACCTGAAGGACAAAGAAACTTTAGAGGATGTTTTTTTCAGAACGGACAATCTGCCACAGCAGAATCCTTTTGATGAAAACCCGGTGAAGGTATTTCGAAAGGTGGGAACTACTGTTTTTAAAAGTGGATGGGAGAAAGATGATTTTGTATTTGTAATGCGCACCGGACCTTTTTTTAATCATCAACACCTCGATCAGGGTAGCTTTTATATAGCAGATAAGGGGAAGATATTTATTGAAGATCAGCCGGTTGCCAACTCCAATTATTATGACGATCCCCTTTATCAGTCGGATTTTACCCAGCCGGTTGCTCATTCTACTATTTTAATTGACGGGAATCATCAAAGTCAGCGAGTAGGCGATCCCATTGATTTTGCACCGGGTTTTAACGACTATGCTTTCATTGCTGACTTTCTTGACGGACAGGAAGCTGCTTTTTCCCGTGGCGATATTGGCAGGCTCTATTGGGATAAAGTATCATCTTTAAGCCGCAATGCACTGTATATTAAACCCGGAACTATTCTGATGCTGGATGAAGTAGTACCGGGGAACAAGGATGTGGAAATTAATCTGCTTTATCATACCGCGCGTTTTGAGGATATCAGCGCCGGTGCACAATCGTCTGCAATAACTAAGGATAACGTGTCATTACATATCACCCATCTTGCTCCTGAATCTATGTTGCCAAAGGCAGTTGAAACACCTCATTACCTGAATACGTTACTAAAAGAAAGGCCTCTTATAAAAGAGGGTATGCTTACCGTTAGTGCTCGCACAAACGGGGCGCCATTAATAATGGCTAATATCCTTACTACATCGGCTGCCGGCGTTTCGCCGGAGGTTAAAAGCGAAAGGGGAGAAGGCTTTGTCAGAGGAATAACATCAGGGAAAAAATTTGGTTTTTCAACCAGTCCGGGGCAGCGCTATATTATAGAAGAAATGAAAACGGATGCACTTGCACTTACCTGGGATAATAATCGTGTTTTTGCGGCACGAACTACTTTTTTTGAGCAGAAGAATAGATTGATTCTCGAGTCGGATACGCCCCTCACCTTTGAATTTTCTGATGGAGGTTTAAAGTATTACAAATCCAAAGCGGGGAAATTGACCATTGGGTTGCATAGCAGCCCTTCTGCCGTAATTTTGAATAACAGGAAATTGAAAAATGTGAATTTCAACCCTGCATTACAAACCCTTACCTTTGAAGTGCCCGAGGGTGAAGGAAAGCTACAGTTTAAGTAATTCTTTATAGGAGCATTTTGCAGAATGTCGGGATATTTTTACCTTGAATCAAAGGCTTTGTTTATGAATTATAAAGAATCCAATCCTGAATTGTATAATGTTCCGTTTAAAATTGAGAGCTTCAATGGTATGCCCTGCCGTGTGCTGGGTAACTCAGGTTTAAAGGTTTCCAATATTGGTTTGGGCACCTGGAAAATGGGCTACCCCGAGACCGGTGATGGGTCGAGGGTAAATGAAAAAGATGCGCTGACGCTTTTTGAAAAGGCTATTGAATTAGGGGTAACATTTTGGGATACGGCTAACCGTTATAATAATGCTTCCGGAAATGCCGAAAGAGTAATTGGAACCTGGTTTAAGAATAATCCCAAAAATAGGCGCGATGTGGTATTAGCTACCAAACTGGCTGGCGGAATGGACGGTTTAACACCTAATCATTGCGGATTATCCAGAGTAAATATCTTCAATGCAGTATCTGCAAGCTTAGAACGACTTCAAACCCATTATATAGACCTTCTTTATTTTCATGCCTTTGATTCAACTACACCTGTAGAAGAAAGCCTGACTGCAATTGAAGACTTAGTGAAAAAAGATTATATCCGCTACTTTGCGGTATCAAATTTTTCGGTCAATCAGTTAAAGGAATATCAGAAGGTAAATCAAAAGTTGAGTGTTCGCAGCAGGATGATTGCCGTGCAAAATCAGTTTGATCTTTTGGGAGGAGAACCGGCACCATATACCGGCACACGAAAACATGCGATAGATGCCGGGATTTCTTATATTGCCTGGAGTCCGTTAGCGAAAGGACTGCTCTCTGAAAGATACCTGGATCTATCAAAAACCGGTCCCGGAGACCGCCTGTATGACGAAGGCTCAATTGAAAAAGACGCAGAGCCGGCAAAAATGGAGCAATTACGGCAGTTAGCAAAATTATCCCGTCAATGGGATTTAAGTATCAGTCAATTGACTTTAGCTTATATGCTGACCTTACCGGGTATGGGGCCTGTTATTCCATCTTCCTCTACTCTTGCGCAATTGGAATCGAATGCTATGGCAGGAAAGGTGAAACTGACCGAAGAACAATGTGCTGCTATGGACGCATTGTTTCCCGGCACCCGTATGTAAAAGCATTGCCTTTGAGTGCCTTCCTATTAGAAGTAAGCGATCAGCTATCTTGCATCAGCGCCGATCTTCCCCCATCTAACAGATAGGTTGTTCCCGAAGCAAAGGCGGCATATTCACTGCTCAAAAAAGCGCACCAGGCGCCCACTTCCTCGGGCGTGCCAATCTTTTTTACCGGATGGAGATCAATCGTTCGCTGTCGTTCAGTCCCGGGATCTACGAAAGAATCAAACCACGATTGATTCCCCGGCGTATCAATAAAACCCGGCGCCAGACCAAGGGTTCTGATTTTAGGACCCCACTCAATCGCCAGACTTCTAACCATCCCGGTTAAGGCGGTTTTGGTTACATTATACGGAAAGCACCCGGGGATAGTGTGGAAAGCATGGTTAGAAGACATGAGGATAATAACTCCCGGATCGGCTTTTTCGAGCCAGGGTTTGCAAAGTTTTGCCAAATGCCAGTGCGAGGTCAGATTAAGATCCAGGTTATGTTTCCATTGTTCTTCATCACATTCTGCCGCGCCACTGAAAGAATTGACTCCTGCATTGGATACGAGAATATCTATCCTGCCATATTTTTCTATGGTGGCTTCTGTCATTTGTCGTAATTCTTCGGGTTGAGTTACATCCGCCCTCCGGTAAAGTATCGCGCTCCGGTAGTCACTTAAGGTTTCTATCCAATCCGATACTTCCCTGCTGTCTTCTTTTGCCCTTGCGCAACCAGCGATTTTTGCTCCTGCCCTGGCAAACATCCGGGTTATCCCGGCGCCGATTCCCATAGTGGCTCCGGTAATCAACACAACTTTATTTTCTAAATTGATGGGTAAAGACATGGCGATCTGCTATAATAAAAATCCTTTATTCAATTAAACATAAAATCCCGCCCGCTCCTTCAGAAGACCGGGATGCTTTTCCATTTCGGATTCAACCAGGTCTACTCCCAATCCGGGGCGATCACTCAGGGTGAGTCGTCCATTTTGTATCATGTCTCCGATCGGATGACTGATTACGGTATCTCTCCAGGGAACATCATTGAACATAAATTCCTGACGATAGAAATTAGGAACCGAAGCGCAAACCTGGGCGGAAGCCAGAGTGGATAGAGGACCGTTGGGATTATGCGGCGCTAACAATACATTGTAGGCTTGCATCATCGAAGCCATTCTTTTCATTTCGCTTGGGCCGCCGCAACGGGTGATATCGGGCATGATTATGTCACAGATGTTTTTTTCAAGCAGCGGCCGGATATTATACCGGGTGTAGTGTCGTTCTCCCACACACAACGAAATATTCGACGGAATACGATCTCTCATGGCTTTTAACGTATCCGCGCTTTCCGGCCCTGCCGGTTCTTCATACCAGGTAATATTTAAGTCGGAAAGTCTCTGAGCCATTTTTACGGCCGTGCGGAAATTCAGCATGGCATGGGTTTCGATCATGATATCGAAAGCATCGCCCACGGTTTCACGGATGGCTTTACTGATATCATAAGCCAAATTTTCCTGTTCCGGACTGAGCATCAGATTAGTAGACAGATCATTTCCGTATAAATAATTAACATGCGCAAAAGGGTCGAATTTTAATCCGGTGAAACCGGCTTCCTTCACTTTTTTCGCCTGCTGAATATAATCTTCCACGGTATGATCGCCGCCGGTAAACCAATAGTTTGCATACAGAAGAATATCTTTTCTGAAGGCTCCTCCAAGGAGCTCATACAGGGGGACATTCAGCGCCTTCGCCTTCAGATCAAGCAGGGCCATATCAATCCCGCTTATTGCACACATGCTGGCGCCAAAAGGACCAACCCAGTTGAGATCCCGGTATAGTTTCTCCCAGATGAAATCTACCTGCATGGGGTCAAGTCCGATAATTCTTTGGCCCGCATGTTTGGCAGCATGGTATATAATAGGACTACCCGGCCAGTTGGTGGCTTCGCCCACGCCGGTATAACCTTCATCCGTATATATTTTCAATAAGGTCCAATTATATTTAACGCCTTCCACAAGCCATACCTTTACATCGGTTATTTTCATTCGTTCATTTTTTTAGGTCTTGTATTTATTCCATTATTTTTAGAGTCACTTCTCCGGTTAGAATGCTGCCTTTTTTTAGCGGCATTCTTTCGTTTTTATAATAGCCCGCGGTGAAGTGGTCGGCTCCGCCGATATTATAATCCGCGATTAAAAAACTGACGGTTTTATTTTCGGAAAGCCATGTTCTTACGGCTTGTTTCCCGTTGGAGAATACTTCAATCCCCGATCCTGAATCATCGGATACGGAAGCCGTATAAATATTGGATTTTGTGCTTCTGAAATCCCGACTTCCCATGCTGTTGGCATCGTTACTCCAGGTTCCTGCCGGTTTACCCCAGGCTTCGGCGTTATTTTCCCAAACCGGATCCGCCTTTGTATTTCCCCTGTTTCTGTCAAGATTATTTTGTGGACCTGATCACGCCCCTTAAGTACCCAATGGATTCTGCAATTCCCAAAAACGGGTTGTCCATATCTTTTTCGTATTCAAGGCTGCATACTCCGGTATAATTTACTTCACGCAACATTTTTACGAATGCGGGGAAATCAATGATTCCGCGACCGATTTCTATACCATGCCCGGCTTTGTTGGCGCCGGTAACATCTTTGATGTGCATGTCAAATACTCGACTGTGATATTTTTTCAGGTCCGCCACAGGGTCTTTCCCATTTCTGGTATCATGACCGATATCCAGGCACATCCCAATCCTGGGGTCCAGATTTTTTACATTTTCCCATACATCGTCCGCATCGGGAAACAGTTTGATATCCGGTCCGTGCAGGTGAATGGCGTAATGGAAATCATATTCCTTCACTTTCTTATTTACATAGGGCAGCAGTTCATGGGTAGGAATGCCTACGATCAGCCTGACCCCCACGCGTTTGGCATAAGCGAACGCATTATCAACTTCTTGTTCGGTTTTCATATAAATCGGACCAACGGCATAACCGGTCACTCCTTTTGCTTTCAATTTGGCATGAAACCCGGCGATCTGCTGTTCGGTACTATTGAGCGGCAGGTGAAAGTCCTTGATGCAGAGATAATGTACATTCAATTTTTCCAGCGTTTCCAAAGTTTTGTCCAGATCAAAGCGAACAAAAGTATATCCGGCCATTCCAACCTTGAATGGCTCCCCAGCTTCCGGATCGGACTTTTGTCCTGTAGCTTGCTGTCCGTAGGTGGGGAGAAGAGAAACAATGAAAAGTATCGAAGCGAAAAGAGTCAGTTTTTTCATCATTTTATATTTAAAGATGTTAAACAATGATCAGGCATTACAAAGAAACTGCAATTTATTGATTTGATGCCTGCTTTAATTACAAAAACAATGATCTTCTGATAATAAGAAGTTTTTGCTCTCCCATATAAAGGTGAAACAAAAGGTTTCCAATTCTTGTTCTTTTTTCTCGTTTACGCTAAGTTTTTTATCTTTAAACTCCGCTAAATTCTATCTCGCCAATTTATACTGTGAAATGAGAAATTTTGTCTGATTGTAATTACCAGATGAATTAATAGCAGCATAAAAGACCAATGAAAAGAAAAAAATACAAAGAGGATAACAGGATGGATTATTATATGTCTTATAAAAGAAATATTACCAATATTGGACTGACTTTTTTCAGTATCCTGTTTCTTTTCTTTGTTCACCTACGTTTGCCTGCTCAGGAAAAATATGAGATATTAAAAGATTGGATTTGGTTCAAATCGCCCGCTCCCAATGTGTTATATAATCATCTTGCGGTGCCGGCATTTGATTTCCTGGAACAGCGAAAACAGAAGATTAAAGATATTCATACCCTGGAAGAGTGGAAGCAACGGCAACTTCAGGTGCGAAAAACGTTTTTTGATATTGTTGGGCCATTTCCTGAGAAAACACCCCTTAACCCCAGTATTACACAAAAAATCAGGAAGGATGATTATGTTATCGAAAACATCATCTTTGAATCGCAGCCGGGGTTTTACGTTACTTCTTCTCTCTTTATTCCCAAAGGTTTGAAAAAGAAAACTCCGGCTATTATATACTGTAGCGGGCATACCTCGGAGGGGTACAGAGGGAATGTTTATCAGCATGTTATCATAAATCTGGTAAAAAAGGGTTTTGTGGTTTTCGCTTTTGATCCTGTGGGACAGGGAGAACGACTTCAATATTGGGATACCACTGCAGGCAAATCGTCCGTTGGTGGTCCAACGCACGAACATTCTTACCCTGGCTTCCAGGCTTTTTTATCCGGCAGTTCTCAGGCAAAGTATATGATTTGGGATGGTATAAGGGCGGTAGATTATTTGTTCACCAGAAAGGAAGTGGATACGGATCGTATCGGGATTACCGGACGATCAGGAGGTGGTACACAGTCGGCTTATATAGCGGCATTTGACGATCGTATATATGCAGCAGCGCCGGAAAATTATATTACCAATTTTACCAGATTATTAGAGTCAATTGGGCCACAGGATGCCGAACAAAACCTGATGCATGAAATTGCATCAGGTTTAGATCATGCCGATTTGCTGGAAGTCCGTGCTCCCAGACCTACCATGATGATCACTACTACCCGGGATATGTTTTCTATTCAGGGCGCCAGAGAAACTGAAAAGGAAGTGTCGCATATTTTTAATGCTTATGGAAAGTCAGATCATTTCAGTTGGGTTGAAGATGATACTGTTCATTCAACTACAAAAAAGAACCGTGAGGCAATGTATGCCTTCTTTCAAAAGCACCTGGACCATCCGGGCGACTCCACTGATCTTGAGGTGAAACTGCCTTCTGCCAATGAAGTGCAGGTAACTGCTTCAGGTCAGGTGGCTGCATCCCTAAGAGGAGAAACTGTTTTTAGCCTCAATAAAAAGGAAACCGAAAAGAAGATTGATCTGCTTTATGAAGGCAGAAAAAACGGGAAACTTTTTATTTCCGGGGCGCTGCGTTCTGCTACTATGCTTTCAGGGTTTAAGAAACCAGGTGAGGTTGGTGAAGCCGTATTTGCCGGCCGTTTTAAAAAAGCTGGATTTGCTATAGAAAAATATTTTTTACAGGGAGAGGGTGCATATGTAATACCTTACTTGTTAGCAGTTCCGGAGAAGGCTAATGGAAAAGTGATCATTGCTTTGCATCCGGATGGTAAATCAGCAGAAATAGATAATGGCGACATGGACTGGTTAGTACAAAATGGATTTACAGTACTGATGCCCGACCTGCCTGGTGTCGGAGAATTGAGTAATAGTAATTATAAAGGAGATTCTTATATTGATAATACTTCCTATGGTATATGGTATCTGTCTGTTTTAACAGGCAGGAGTATTGTGGGCATTCAGGCGGGAGATATAATTCGTTTGGTACTTTGGTTGGAGAAAGATAAAAGACTAACAGAAGTGTATGGCTTAGCCAGGGGTACAATGGGCTCTGCAATGCTTTATGCAGCAGCCTTTGATCCTCGCATCAAACGCGTGGCTTTGATAGATCCGCTTTCTTCTTATCGCTCCATAGTGATGAACCGCTTTTACAGTCCCCGCTTTGTTTTCAGTGGGGTGGCGGGCGCCCTCAGGTTGTATGATCTGCCTGATTTGGCGTCGGGTCTCGCACCCCGAAGATTGATGATAGCAGGTGCGGTAGATGGAATGGGCGCACCTATAAGCAAGAAAGAAGACCAGGAAGATTGGGCATATATCCAACGGGTATATCAGCATCAGGATGCCGGCGACCATTTTCAAATTACAGATAAGAGATCGGATGGAGACTATTCCGTCTTTTTTCGAGAGTGGTTGCGTTAAAGAAGAGAAAATATTTTATTATGTCAATTATTATAACTTCCATTGAAGCAAAGGATATCCGGTTTCCCACAAGCAGACAATTGATTGGTTCAGATGCGATCAATAAGGATCCGGATTATTCTGCAGCTTATGCCATCATAAAAACAAATAATAGTCGCTTTGAGGGGCATGGGCTCACGTTTACGGAAGGGCGAGGGAATGAACTCTGTGTTGCCGCCATTAAATCTTTGTCTTATTTATTAATTGGCAAGTCTTTGGATGAGATTGTTGCAGACATGGCAGGTTTTTGGCGGATGATAACCGGCGACAGTCAGCTGCGATGGCTGGGTCCGGAAAAAGGTGTGATTCATATGGCCACCGGCGCCCTGGTAAATGCGGTGTGGGATCTTTATGCCAGAGTGGAGGAAAAGCCGCTGTGGAAATTGATTGCAGATATGTCTCCGGAACAGCTGATTGCCTGTATTGATTTCACTTACCTCACAAATGCAATTACACCGGAAGAAGGATTAAAAATATTACAGGCGCAAAACGATTCCAAAGAGGAAAGAATAAATTATTTGTTAGAGAAGGGATATCCGGCATACACCACTTCGGCCGGCTGGTTGGGTTATAGTGAGAAAAAGATCAGAATGCTATGTGAGGAAGCGAAACAGGAAGGCTGGAAATATATAAAGATGAAAGTGGGGGGAGATATTGATTCAGATATCCGGCGGGCAGAAGTCATCCGGGAGGTAATAGGGAGTGAAATCCGATTGATGATGGATGCAAATCAAAAATGGGAGGTGCAGGAGGCCATTGCCAATATGAAACAATTAGCAAGGTTTGATCCCTGGTGGATTGAAGAACCTACCAGTCCCGATGATGTATTAGGGCATCTGGCTATTAAAAACGCCATTCAGCCTATTAAGGTGG
>CAZFGP010000030.1:21045-31227 GCA_964518685.1 uncultured Terrimonas sp. | reverse complement strand
GGTAAACTATTTCTGTACTCTCAAATTTTTTACCTTGATTTACCAATATGAAATTTATCGTTCCATCGCTTGTATCTTTTCTAAGGCATTCCAAATTTAATTTTTGCATTAATTCCAATACCTGTGGATTAAAACACCCATCCTTGACACAACATACATCTGTCATAGTTGTATCAGAAGCAATTTTTGCTGCTAACTTTTCCAGCCTATCAGAATGCTGCTTGTAAAATTTTACATCTTCATCACCACAAGATGAAAAAACAATTAAGAAAGCCACAATAAAATATACGTTTCTCATGGTTTCCTCTTGTAGCTGTATTTATAATTGTTACCACCCTCAAACTTAATGGTCGTTTTCATAATAATCAACAGCACTGCTTTAATACAATATACCCGTTTTCCTGTATTGATGTCTGCATCAATTACACAAACTTAAAAAAAGTAATGACAAGGCACAGGTCAGCTATCACACAATGCCTCCGCCGAAGACCTGCGCCAGCCGCAATAATAATCAACGGCGCTGCTTTAATGCAATACACCCGTTTTCCTGTATTGATGTCTGCATCAATTACACAAACTTAAAAAAAAGTAATGACAAGGCACAGGTCAGCTATCACACATTGCCTCCGCCGAAGACCTGCGCCAGCCGCAATAATAATCAACTGCACTGCTTTAATACAATATACCTGGTTTCCTGTATTGATGTCTGCATCAATTACACAAACTTAAAAAAAGTAATGACAAGGCACAGGTCAGCTATCACACAATGCCTCTGCCGCAAACCTGCGCCAGCCGCAGCTACCGGTGCTGCCTACCGGTCTAAAATAATTTCAACTGGCTGCCGGGCAATTGAGGATTTTCTTTATTCGTTAATTCAAAGTTGGAAATACCCACCCCCAAAAGACGGACCCTTTTCTCTTCCACCGGCGCTTTTTCTAAAATTATTTTCACCACCTTAAAAATCTCCTGTGCATCATCCACTAATACGGCGATGGAATGACTACGGGTCATTATGGTGAAGTCGTGAAACTTAAATTTTATGGTAATGGTTCTACCCTTTAATGCAAAGCCTCGCATCCTTTCTGCAAGGATTTCTGAAAGAGTTCTCAATTTGGGTAACATCATTGCTTTAGAGGTGAGATCCTCCTGATAAGTATCTTCAACGCTTACTGATTTCGTTTCCCGGTGAGGTTGAACTTCCCGGTTGTCTATACCCCTAACCACCTGGTAATAAAATCGCCCGGGCTTACCAAAATGAATCACCAACTCTGCTTCCGACATTTTTTTCAGGTCTGCACCCGTATGCAATCCCATCGCTTTCATCTTGGCGGCCGTAACTTTTCCTACACCAAAAAACTTTTCCACCGGCAAGGCTTCCATAAAATCTTCAATCTTTGACGGACCAATAAAGGTAAGGCCATCCGGCTTCTCCATATCGGAAGCAATTTTAGCCACAAACTTATTAATCGAAACCCCGGCAGACGCCGTTAGTTGCAACTCTTCCCGGATAGCCTGTTTGATCAACCGGGCAATATCCATTGCAAAGCCGATCCCCTTCTTGTCCTGCGTTACATCAAGATAGGCTTCATCTAAAGAAAGAGGTTCCACAATATCTGTGTAGCGGTGTAATATCTCGTGAATTTTAACAGAAACCGCTCTATAAACATCAAAGCGCGGATAGATAAAAATAACATCAGAGCAAAGTCGCTGGGCTATTTTGGATGACATAGCGGAACGGATCCCGAACTTTCTCGCTTCATAGCTGGCGGTGGCCACTACCCCGCCCCGCCCTTCGGGCGAGCCTCCAACAACGATGGGTTTACCTTGATACTCCGGGAAATCACGCTGCTCTACCGAAGCATAGAAGGCGTCCATATCAATATGTATAATCTTCCGATATTTATCTTTAGGAGCCATTCAATTAACCATGATCCTTAGCAGTATAAATTGGGGGTCTTTTGCAAATGTACTCTATTAACATTTCTGCCTGTATTAAACCTCCGATACTTTTACTGCTTCTATTGAGGAATAATTCAGGGTTAACGAAACCTTTTCTCATCAGACAACAGTCAAAATCCAACAGATAATTTTATGCTCAGGACTGTATCATCTCTTTGCAATAATTAAGGCATCGCGCCAGTTCAGTTTTGGTATCCGCGCCTTTGTACTCGTATTCAATATTTGCCGGTATGTTCCACCGGTTATCTTTGATCAGTCTTAATACCTCACCTATGGGCGTATCGCCTTCCCCGAATGGTACGGCATCTCCCTGATTCTTTTTCCTGTCTTTAACGTGAATGCAAACAATCTTTTCATGATTGTGTTTCATAAAATCAATTGGATCAAAATTAGCAGCCACAAAATGTCCGATATCCAGATTGATTTGAGTGTAAGAAGAACAGCCCTCCATTGCTTTTGAAAAACTCTCAGGAGAAGAAAAATCATTGGGTCGGTGGACATTGGAGTGATTGTGCATACCTACCTTAATCTTATATTTTTGTGCGAATCTATCAATCCTTTTCATCGCGGTAATGGTAGCTGAGGTAGTAAGCGTATCTGTTCCTAATGCTTTTGCAATTTTAAATGCAAGTTCCATATCATGATCGGAAGTTTGATCATTCATATTAGCGGCATAGGCCTGTATTTTAATACCCGCTTCCTTAAATTCTTTTGCTATTGCATCAAAAGTTTTCATTTTTACCTGTTGGCGCCATTTCACCAGTGCCTCAATTTTTGCTTTCACTTCATCTTCCGTACTAAACCTGTTCCATTGATGTTCTCTCGGCTCCACATGTCCCTGCCATACTTCTGCACTCCTGACATTTAACTCCTTCATAGTTTTGATTGCTTCCTCCCGTGACTGGTCACGAAGACTGTAGGTTTGGACACCCAATACAAAAGAATATGCAGGCAAGCGATTTATTGCTTCTGTTTTCCGAGGCAGTAGAAGTCCCGCCAGACCCGCTAACATAAGTTTATTCCATTCTCTACGGCTAATGTTTTTTTTCGGCATATTTACGCTATAATTCTGATTAAGAAAACAAATGAGGTTTGAAAGAAGGTGAAGATATAGAAAAAAACAATTTGAATACAAAGGAACTGAACGCAAGACTAATTTTTTAGAAAAGATGGGAGCACCTGGCCATTACAACAAATTATCCCGGTTCAGAAGCAATTTCCGGTATTTCGTAAAAATAGCATCCCGGGTAACAAACCCGAGGTATTTATTGTTCAACCCAACCACGGGAAGAATAGATACATCCTTTTTATCCATCAGTTGCAATACATCCTGCATAGAAGCATCACCACGCACAACATCTGCTACAGGTTGAACCAGTTGCAACACAGGAATATCCAATAGTTTCCGGCCCGGACTATAAATAGCTTCCAACAACTCCTCAATACTTAAAAGCCCTATCAGCCTCCCTTTTGAATCCACCACCGGAAAAACGGTTTTATCCGAATGAATAATATCTTCCTTTCTTCTGAACGGCGTATCTTCCTGATGCAGGGTTACATAGTTTCTGTTTATCAGATATTTTAACATCATCTTCGACAATATCCGTTCGTCTTCATTCCCGGGGATAATTAAATCTTTTTGCTCCGCCAGGTCTTTGGTGTAAATAGAATACTTCCGGATTCCTTTATTGATAAAAAAAGCAATTGCAGAAACCACCATCAAAGGTACCATCAGGATATACCCGCCGGTAATTTCCGCGCTTAAAAAAATTCCGGTGAGGGGAGCATGCATCACACCACTTATAGATGCCGCCATTCCGGCGATAATAAAATGCGTGACGTTCAAATTAAACCAGCCGGTTTGGTTCAGGGAATAGGCAAATATAAAACCCATTAACCCGCCAATAACCACACTGGGGCCAAACATTCCTCCGTTTCCGCCACTACTGAGGGTAACGGCACTGGCGCTAACCTTTGCAAATAAGGAAAGAAGTGCAAACAAAATTAAAAACCAGGTAGATTGTTGAAATCCGGCAAACAAACTGTTGGTTAACAATGACTGATAATCTCCGTCGAGTAATTTCTGAATACTGATATATCCCTCTCCGTACAATACGGGAAACAACGTGATCATGATTCCTAAGCTCAACCCACCCACCAGCGCTTTAGAATAGCTGTTTTTTATCCTGTCAAAGCGCTTATGGATACGTTCATTCATAAACCCGTAATAGACCGAATAGAAACCCGAAACGATTCCGAAAATCACATAAATCCAAAAGCCTTCTGCCAGCCGGGAATCCGTAACATACACAAAAAGAGGACGATTATAAACCATCCAGGAAATCACGGAAGCTACCGCCGAGGATATAAGCAACGGCGTAATAGCCGGTATTGAAAAAGAAGGCAGCAATACCTCTATTGCAAAAAGCATTCCGGCAACCGGGCTGTCAAATGCTCCGGAAATTCCTGCGGCCCCTCCACACGCGAGCAGCAAAGTTGTTTCCCTGTAATTCAGCCCAAAAAGGCGCCCGAGATTAGAACCTGCTGCGGCTCCACTGGAAACGGCCGGTGATTCCAATCCGGCAGAACCGCCCATCCCCACCGTTAAAGCGCTGGTAATGATCTGGCTATAAATATTATGAAAATCCAACCGGCTTCTGCCCTTTGCTATACTTTTGATTAATGGCGGGATGCCCTGACGGAAGCTTCGCTTTCTTATAAACAGTTTCAGGTAAATGACAGTTAAAAAAAGTCCCACGATCGGAAAGAAAAAATACAAATAAAAACGGGACTGGTGCTGAAAATCATTTTGTAAAAAACTGGCAACCAGATGGGTAAGCTTCTTGAGTACCGATGAACCGAGACCACCCAGGACGCCCACCATTGCAGCGGCAATAATCAAAAAACCGTTTTGGGAGATATGCCTTTTGCGCCATTGATTAAGAGAAACAATATACCGAAGGAGTCTTTCGTACATTATATTCTTTGGAGATGTCTGATCTTAAGCAAAGATATATTATCATAGTTAATCCGTACATGCTTTAAAAACTGATACCGAAAGTAACAGCTGATGAAACTCTTCTTAACTGATCGCTGTACATAGCGCTGACTTCAAGCGGACCCAACGCAAAGTTATATCCAAACGTTAGAGCGTAGCCTGTAAAAAAATCGGGGTTGTTAAAGAAAACACTTCTGCTAACAAAATTGGTAAACAACACATTTGCTCTTCCGGTTAAAAAGGTATTTGGTAAAAATTCATAACGCAAGCCTCCCATAAAGGCTGCTACATTAGGCGCATAGGTGGTGGCTTCAGGCAAACCCGCAAAGGTAATCTGGTTGTTATAAAGCGCTGTCATTCCTCCTATGGAAAACTCATTCATCAGATTATTTCTGTAATTCAGATTAACTCCCGATTGAATAGAGGTCAGCAGGGTTAAATGCGGCGACAGAAACTGATATTTTTTAATATTAAGTAAGGCTCTGGTATAAGGATGAGTCGCAACAGTATATTTATCTCCCGGAACTGGCGCTCCATCCTGAAACGCTTCCATAGTATTGAACTGCTCTAACACCCGACCTACTTCAAAATCCAGTTTCATACCTCTGGTTGGAAAAACTTTCTTATTTAGATCATTATATCCTAAAAACGCAAAGGCTGTGGGGAAACTGTTTCTTCCTGTAATTTCAAGCTTCCCGGGAATGATGGGCCGGTAATTAAAAAATTCCATTCTAAAACCAATGCCAGATGAAAACTTTCTGCTTGTGGAAAAGGTAACGGTACTGTACAGTTTTGAATATTGGCGACGATATAAGCCTGTTTCCCGGTAAGCAGATACATTTTGCTGCTGATACAAATCATAGGCATTGACGCTAAACCGGTCGTATTGAGCACCGAGAGAAAGAGAAAAATTCTTATGCCGCCCAATATATTGCAAATGCTCCGCCCTTGCCCGTAAATTATCTCCCAAGTTTACTGTTACAAGACTTCTTGAATTAGAGGTGAGAAAATTCCGGCTGGTGAAATTTACAATTGCGCTGATGCCGCTAAATTTATCATAATGCAAGCCCAGTTTTGCAAAAGTCAGCGGATTCTCCCGGATATCAAAAACGATTTTATATGTTTCATCAGGTTGTTTATGCAAAGAATACAGGATACGATTGTAATACCGGGTTCCAAAGGCATGCCGGATCATAGCAGAAATTTCTTTTGCAGAATACCATTTATTTTCAACAAAGTTGATGGTGTTTACGAAAAATCCAACGGAAGTATTCTGGAGTCCGGTTATTTCAAAAGTGGAGATTTTGACTTTCTCCGTTTTAGGTAATCTATTATGTTTGAGTTGCGCTAATCCATAAATCGAGTTCAAAGAATCAGATAGTTTCTTCAGGCGGGGATAAAGCGTTTTCCCCTTTTCAACACCAGCTTCCAGAATATTTTTTGCCTGTCCGAAACTGCCCATATTGTAATTTTGGAGTGGATAATTTACATAAATATCACAAAGTGGCACCTCCGTTCTATAGTCTTCTGCCTCTCTGAAAAAAGCCACCTGTAGCAACACCTGAATAGCGTTGCGTACCTTGTCAGAAGAGAGCAGACCGGTTGCAACATTACTGCCGATAACGAAATCTGCCCCCATCGCCTTCACGTCCTGTACCGGGAAGTTGCGTACAATACCCCCATCTATTAATTGCTTATTGTTCACCTCCACTGCTGTAAAGAAAGAAGGGATAGCCATACTGGCGCGAACTGCAGATACTATCTCTCCATTTTCCATCACTTCAGCATCGCCGCTTCCTACATCCGTGGCAATACATTTAAAAGGAATATTGAACCGGGAAAACTCTTTAATATCGCTGACAGGGAAGAATAATTCGGACAATAACAGCCATAATTCCTGAGATTCCAAAATTCCGGTGGGTAAGGTAAACCGATGATTTATCCAGGGTAGTTCAACAATATATTTGGAATACTCTTCTTTCTCCTGCATAAATACGCTGCGAAGAGAGGACTGATTGCTCAATAAAAACTCCCAGTCAAGATTTCTGGCAATCTTTTCTATGGAATCCGCTGAATAACCAATGGCATATAAACTACCAATCACACTCCCCATACTGGTGCCGGTAATGTAATCAATATTAAGACCTACTGCATCTATGGCTTTGAGAATTCCAATATGGGCTAATCCTTTTGCTCCACCTCCGCTTAAGGTCAACCCGATTTTTGGTCGTTCCGTATGCTGTTGCGCAAGGGTTGTATTTGAAAGCCCAATACAAACAAAGACAAAAAAGAAAAATCTCATAGTTAAAAAACCGGTGTTTTTACACGGATAAATAATATTCCCGTACAGTACCCGCACCTGTTACGTTTACCAACTTTCATTCGGCATGGCATTTGAAAAACGTCCAGCCCGAAATTACTGCTGATGTAAGATACAAAAGTTGGAAATATATTTTGTTGCTTACAACTAAACGTTTTACACTCCGGGGCTGGTGTGTGAGACACGATTTCCGAGGATATTGCGCTTTCCCGGAAGCTCTGCGCGTCTTTTGGTATATTTGCAAAAATGTAGATTTCGTTGAAGCATTTAAAGGCCGTTAACAAATATTTTCTCAAATACAAATGGCGTTTTTCACTCGGCATTGTCTTTGTAATCGTTTCCAATTATTTTGGCATCCTTGCACCTCAGGTAACGGGCTATATCATGGACAAAGTGCAGATTAAATTGGGCGCTATTGACAACGAACCACAGGTTTATTCCCAATCGCAGGCACAGGAATATGATCCTCTGGTAAAAGTTTTTATCCGCCAGGCTGAGGAAAGAATCAACGCTCACGGCTTCATCTGGCTGGTAATGGTGTGTGGCATTACGTTGCTGGTGTTGGCTATATTAAGAGGGCTCTTTATGTTTTTTATGCGGCAAACCATAATCGTAATGAGCCGGCTGATTGAATTTGATCAAAAAAATGAGGTGTATATTCATTATCAGCGACTGGATTCCGCTTTTTATAAAGAACACAGTACCGGTGATTTGATGAGCCGGATGGCGGAGGATGTTAGTCGGGTAAGAACCTATACGGGCCCTGCTACCATGTATTTTATAAACCTGGTGGCATTGATTGGATTAAGTCTTTTTTACATGTTTCAAAAAAATTGGGAACTTACCTTGTATGTCCTTACTCCTCTCCCTATTCTGGCTATAACCATCTATATAGTAAACACAATCATTCATAAAAGAAGTGAGCATATTCAGGCACAGCTCAGTACGCTTACCACCAATGCACAGGAATCTTATTCCGGTATCCGTGTTATTAAATCCTTTGTACAGGAGAGGGCAATGGAGCAATTTTTTGAAGAAAACAGTGAATTGTATAAAAAAAGCGCTGTCAATCTTGCTAAAATTGAAGCTATCTATTTTCCCTCTATCAGTCTTTTGATCGGGCTAAGTACCCTGCTCACTATAATGATTGGGGGATTGTATCATATCCAAAACCCTGAAGGCATTACCATTGGCACCATCGCAGAATTTGTGGTATATATTAATATGCTCACTTTTCCTGTAAGCTCCATTGGCTGGGTAGCAAGTAATATTCAGAGAGCCTCTGCTTCCCAAAAAAGGCTGAATGAGTTCCTGAACACCCAGCCCAATATCCGGAATGATTTAAATCCTGTTGTTTCACAGCTCAAGGGTCATATACGATTTGAGCAGGTATATTTTACCTATCCGCATACTGGGATTGAGGCATTAAAGAATTTTTCATTGGATATTCCCAAAGGGCATAAAATAGCCATTGTGGGTAGAACAGGAAGCGGCAAAACCACAATGGCACAGCTTTTATTGCGAATGTATGACCCTGATAGCGGAAAGATCACCATTGACGGCACAGCCATAAACAAGATGGATCTCCACAGCCTGCGCGACCAGATCAGCTATGTACCCCAGGATGTGTTTCTTTTTAGCGATACCATTGCCGGCAATATTGGTTTCGGCATGCAGGAAGCGACTATGGATCAGATTGAAAGAGCATCGCGGAATGCCAGTGTGGAAAAGGAAATCAACTCCTTTCCTGAAGGTTTTCAAACGCTGGTAGGCGAAAGAGGAGTCACCCTGAGTGGCGGACAAAAACAAAGGATATCCATAGCCCGGGCTATGATTAAGGACCCGGAAATAATGATCCTCGATGATTGCTTAAGCGCTGTAGACGCCAGAACTGAAAGGGAGATTCTTGGAAATTTATATCATTTCCTCCGGGATAAGACCGCTATAATCATTACCCACCGTATATTCAGCCTGTTTGCTTTTGACACCATAGTGGTTCTGGACAAAGGAAAAATCGTGGAAAACGGTACTCATGAAGAACTTTTGGCGATTAATGGACACTATGCCGAAATGTATCGGCAACAACAATTGCAGGAACAGGAATTGAAAGAAGAAGGATAATTCGTCCAAAATCAATTCACAGAAGAGTTTTGCTAAAATTTTGTCAATTCAAAAACAATTTTATCTTTGTTCCTCTTTAAATCTGGACAAGTTTAACTTTTAAAATTTTACTACTGTGGCGTACGACAACAATGACAAAAAGATGGAGAGTGTGTATAGCAAGCGCATCCGTGCCGGAAAACGCAGAACCTACTTCTTTGACGTGAGAAGCACACGTAATCAGGATTACTACCTTACGATTACCGAGAGCCGTAAACGTTTCAATGACAATGGTTATGACAGGCACAAAATTTTCCTGTACAAGGAAGATTTCAACAAATTTATCAAAGCCCTTAATGAGGCTGTTGATCATGTAAAGACTGATCTTATGCCAGACTTTGATTTCGACGCCTTCAATCACGATACACCTTTCGAAGATCATGAAGACGGAGAGAATGTAATAATAGAGGAGAGAAATGAAGAGGTGGTGTCAGTAGCCCCGGATACTGCCGAAAATACCAACCCGGTTCAGGATAATGGTGCTCATGAGGAAGTGGATAAATGGTAACCCCTTTCTTTCCATCATCTTTCTTTAATATAATTTAATACCCCGGATAACGCCGGGGTATTTTTAATCGGATGTGTTTGGGCATAGACAGGTAATTTATTCTCCCGGAGGGAAATCGGCACCATTGGTCAATTCCTGCCAATTGCTAAAGTCTTCCTTTAATGACTCAAGTTTCTTATTTGCATTTCTTAAAGCTGCCGATCCCAATAACAGGTTTAGGGGGGGATGTTCAGATTT
>CAZFGP010000030.1:0-21035 GCA_964518685.1 uncultured Terrimonas sp. | reverse complement strand
CTCAGACTCCACTACCTCCACAATAGCTCTTGAGGCTCTTATGGGATCTCCTTTCTGCTGCCCGCTATATCCCCGAACGGTATGTTTATTTGCACCTGCCGTGGTGGCATAATCTTCTATTTCAACAGGGCTGTCTTTTGCTGACCTTCCCGCCCAATCGGTACGAAAACCACTGGGACAAACATTGATAACCTTAATACCAAGCGGTGAAGTCTCCTTGGAAAGAGATTCGGAAAATGCGCTGACCGCAAATTTACTGGCATTGTAAAAACCAAGCCCAGGAAAGGCCACTAAACCACCAATAGAAGACATATTAATTATATGACCGCTTCGCTGCTGACGCATTACAGGCAAAACAGCCTTTGTAACATGGGCCAGACCCCAGAAATTTATTTCAAACATCCTGCGCACTTCATCTTCTTCACTTTCCTCTAATGC
This sequence comes from uncultured Terrimonas sp., assembly GCA_964518685.1. GTDB lineage: Bacteria > Bacteroidota > Bacteroidia > Chitinophagales > Chitinophagaceae > Agriterribacter. The sequence goes on along the minus strand of CAZFGP010000030.1, from coordinate 20,597 downwards.
TGCAAAATAGCCAATCCCTGCATTATTAATCAGCACATCAATCCGACCGAAGTGCTGAAGGGTATTTCTGACTGCATTATCAATGTCTTCCTGACGTGTAACGTCCAGTTGCATTGCAATTGAAGTGTCCGGATAACCCGCTACGATATCTAATACATCATTTTTATTCCTGGAACTGACAACCACCTTCTCTCCAAGTTTCAAGGCCAATTTAGCCAGTTCACGTCCAAAACCCGTTGAACAACCTGTTATGAACCATACCTTTTTCATATTCAAATTTTTAATTGATTTCTTCTTTTCGATTACTCCCAAGCCAAAATTACTTATTCGCCCCAAAAGAAAGGTGTTTGCAATTTAATATCGGTCAGGCTCATGATACAAAAAACAAAAATGCAACGACCGAATAATTTCAATTTTTCCCGCTTTTAAAGAGAATTTAAGATTAAAGAAGCTACTTTCGTAATTATCAAAATTTTCAACTCATGTATTCTATCTTAAAGCATGCACATTCAGGATTTGCTTATTTATTTCTCGTCGCCCTGGTCATATCAGTAATATATGCGATCGTTTTAAAAAAGAAACCATTTTCTTCAGGTAGCCGGAAGATCGCATTGATAACACTGATCTGTGCTCATCTTCAACTGCTTTTTGGGCTCCTGTTATATTTCATATCTCCTTTGGGGGTATCCAACTTTTCGGGTGAAGCCATGAAAGATAGATTATCCAGACTCTATGTTATGGAGCACCCATTGACGATGATCATAGCAATCATCCTGATCACCATCGGATATTCAAGGATTAAAAAACAAAAAGAAGACAAAAAGAAATACAAACAGATTATAATTTTCTATGGACTTGCTTTAATCCTGGCGTTAGCGGTTATTCCATGGATGGTATGGCCATAATAAGTACACCTCTTTAAATTTTACGCGATAGAGATAAGTTTTATTAATTTTACATTACCAATTGGTAAAAGAAAAGCATTATGCAAGCAAATAATTTTTTATGGTTCTCTTCCATTGCTTTGGGATTAACTTTTGCAGGATGTGCTGGTAATAGCGCCTCTACTAATATAAGCAATGCTCCGGCCACGGATTCTGTTAAGCTTCCTCCTGTAGAAACTAAAGCGCCGAATTCGGATTATAAACCTGCATTTGAAGGACAGACGAGAATCAATGGCGTAAAAACAGTGACTCCCTACAAGGTTGAAAAAATTGCAGAAGGACTGGACCACCCCTGGGCGGTAGTACCTATGCCAGATGGGAGGCTTCTGATCACCTCCAAAACAGGATTTATGGAAATCCGCGGCAGTGATGGAGTATTGTTAAAAAAGATTGCCAACCTGCCCAAGGTGGTAAACGAAAAGCAGGGAGGTTTGCTCGACGTAGCGCTGGATCCGGATTTTGATCAAAATAAGACGATCTTCTGGTCCTATTCTGAAAAATATGGCGTGGGAAATCTAACAGCTGTGGCCAAAGGGCAATTATCGCCTGATGAAACCTCTATTCAAAATATCAAAGTAATCTTCAGGGCTACACCGGCTTTGGATAGCAAACTGCATTTTGGATCCAGACTGGTTTTCGATAAAGACGGGAATCTTTTTGTAAGCGCCGGAGAAAGATCCATTTTGGAGGGTAGAAAACAAGCCCAGTTATTGAGCGCCGGCCTGGGCAAAATATTTAAGATTACAAAAGATGGCAAACCCGCTGCAGGCAACCCTTTTATCGGGCAAAAAGATGCCATGCCTGAAATATTTGCCTATGGGTTCAGAAACCCGCAGGGGCTCGATTTGAATCCGGTAACCGGAGAGTTGTGGGAAACAGAATTTGGCCCCCGTGGTGGAGATGAAGTGAATATCGTTCGGGCAGGTAAAGATTACGGCTGGCCAGTAATTACTTACGGTATAGAATACGATGGGAGAAAGATCGGAGATTCTATTCAACAGAAAGAGGGTATGGAGCAACCGGTTTATTATTGGGATCCGGTAATTTCACCCAGTGGAATTGTATTTTATACTGGAGATGCAATCCCTGAGTGGAAAAACAACCTGTTTATCGGAGGACTTTCAAGTATGCATATCGCACGACTGGTAATTGAAAATAACAAAGTAGTAGGAGAAGAAAGATTATTGGAAGACCAAAAGCAAAGGATTCGTGATGTAGCTCAATATAACGGAGCTTTGTACGCAGTCAGCGATGCCGGAATCTTATTCCGCATCAGTAAACAATAACTGCATTTCTGGATTTCAATGTAAATACCAAAAGAATTTTGTGCATTAATAAAAAGAATTAAACAGATTTCAAATTCAAAAGACCAGAATACACTGCTGAATAATTTTTTATATCTCAAAAGTGTATGAAACAGAAAATCAGTCAACCCTTAGTATGGTGCATCCCTTGGGTTCTCGCTTTTTGGGTTTCATCCTGTTCTATTACAAAACCAACCATAGAAGTAACTAACGCATCAGAGGAAGAAACCACGAAGGCAATTATTGCAGACCAATGGATTTTCATTGCAGACCATGCCCTGCCTCAACGCGGACGCTCAAGAATACTCACATCGCGCTATGCTGTTATTTTAAAAAGCGATACCCTGAAATCTGATCTGCCTTATTTCGGCCAGGCTTATACTGCTGTCATTGGAGAAACAAAAAGTCCCCTGGATTTCACCTCGGTTAATCCAGGCATTGATAAGAAAAACAATAGAAAGAATAAATGGACTATTGAAATAAAACCCAATGATTACCGGGAGGTGCAATCCTTTAACTTTACTTTCTATTCCAACGGAGCCGCTCAATTAAACGTAGCCCTGACAAACAGGAGTTCGATTAGTTTCAATGGAAAGTTAATGCCGATTCAATAATTGCATGTTTTTTAAGAAAAACCTTCATCGGCGCCGGGGTTAACATTTCTTCCAGGACTCAATCCGCGAAGAACATAACAAGAACGAATTCAGAAACTATCGTACAGCGTTTCATGAGTTTAAAATCGGGAAGACCTGATATCAAACCGTTTAGTACCTCGCGGGGGTCAGAATTATATTTCTATACTCAATAGGTCCATGATCTCCCTGGATATACAGTGGTCCGGGTTCTCCTTCATTACTGTCAAGCGCTCCTCCGGTAATGCCGGGTATGGTTTGATCACAAATCACTTTCTTGCCATTTAAAACCACGGTAACCCGTCTGCCTACCAGAGTGATATCATAGGTTTGCCAGTCTCCCGCATCTTTGGCCGCCATTTCATTAGGCGTAAGGAAGCCATATATGGCCCCCAGCAAATCCTTTTGCGGTTGTTTCCCTTTGCTGTCTTCTATCTGTACTTCATAACGCCCACGCAGGTATACTCCGCTATTGCTCCCCGTTGGACAACGAAATTCTATATGCAACTTAAAATCCATGAACTTCTTATCTGTAATCAGATTAGATCCTGATTGAGGACTCCTCAATACTCCGTTTTCCACTATCCACTGATTTTTGCCCATAGCTCTCCATCCCGTCAAATCCTTTCCATTAAATAACTTAACAGGACTCCCCCAAACAGGCGCTTTTTCTCTAAGCAACAGAGGCGCCCGGCGTGCCGTCCAGTTATAACTTTGCCCGGTAGCCGCTATCATCGTTCCAGTAATAATATCTCCCTGAAGCCTGCCCTCGAAAACAAGATCATGATCCTCCTCTTCCCACTGAGGAGGCAGACTAAAACTAATCTTTCCATTTTCAAAATTAACAATGGATATAGGCCGTGCGCTTCCGGTAATACCTACATACTCTCCTATTAACCTTTTATGTCCGGAATGCCTTACCTCAAGCCAGGCGGGGAATTTCTTTGCACCATCTTCTATAGTAATATCCCATCGTCCTTCTATTGCAGGATCTGCCTGCCCGTTCAAAGGCGCAAGCTCATTTGTTTTTGCCGACAAAGACGCTGCAAACAAAAAGAAAGCAACGGAAAGAGGCAGGATTTTTGTATAATACTTCATACTATCAACTGATTTTCTGTTTGCTAAAGTAGTAAAGAAACAGATAGAAATGAACAGAATAGTATTTATACCGTTAAAATTTGACCTGAGCGCCTAACCCAAATACAGCAAGTGGAAATTTCCTTTCACTGGTCAGCCAGGTGCCCGAATAGGTATAAGAACCCAACAGATCCAAATAGGGTGTTGCGGCATATCCCATCGCAGCAGACACCACTGGTCTGAGTTTTGTTTTAGAATACCGGTAGTGAGCGCCTCCTGCTTCAAATTCAAGGAACCATCCTCCGGTTTCCCGTTGGAAATTTCGATGAATATAATAAGGTGCGCCAAAATTAAACCGATAGCCCGCCATAAGGATAATAGCGCTGACATTATTATACTTCCCATCATCAAATGACCCCCAAAGCGGTCCATCAAGAGGTATAGTATGTGATCCCCTTACCATAAAAACATATTGATTAAAGGCATCTGCATTTTTTTGTGCATTAATCATAAGCTTCAAATCCAATCCACCACCCAAAGTTGACGGATAGGAAAATCCATTATAAGTACCCTGAACACCGACAGCAAACTGGGTAATTTTTTCCGGGTACAGGACAGATTTTTCTATCACCTGTGCATGGATTTTTATAAAGTGAGAGGAAAAGCCCATTATAAATCCAAAAAGTAGAAGTTTTTTCATGACCAATAATTTATTGAAACCAGTGGCTTTCCCGATCTTAAACCGGGTCATAATTTCAAATGATCATAGAAACAGGATTCTGACAACAAAAATAATCCCCCCCAAAGGCTTTCACTGCTTTTATTCGACAAAATGCAGCAGATCATCGGCAGATAACCTGAAAACTTCGATTTTCAGAAATGGTATGTTTATTTAAAATATCGTTGAATAGATTTAGGAAAATCAGCCAGAGCCACTTCAGGCTCCAGTATCTCCGGGTGCCACAATTTTTCCCATTCAAAGCTATAATAACCCTTATAACCACCAGCTATCAAGGCGCGGATAGCTTCAGCCAGTGGCACATCTCCCTGTCCAAATAAGGTGTAATCCAAACCTTTGTCTCCCAACTTCCCATCCTTTAGATGAGTGTGGCGAATATATTCCTTAAGTCTTTTATAAACCAAAGAAGGAGGTTCTTTAGTAACCGACCAGCAATTGGCAATATCCCAGATTAACCCGACTTGAGCGCTTGCAGCAGCGTGCATAATTACTTCCAGATCTTCACTATAAATCAAATCACCGTGAGATTCCAGCAATACCGAGACCTTACTTCCTTTAGCATGGCTTCCCAACTCCCGCAACCCCCCGACAATTAAATCCATCGTTTGATTCTTTTCCTGATCCTTGGGCAATTTGTTGGGAAACACCCGAACATACGGACAGTTGATTTCATGTGCCAAATCAATAAATCGTTTTGCCTCCTCCAAATTCTTGTTTCTCTCAGCAGGCGCAGCCATATGAAGCATTGCTGAAGAGCCTAATCCGCAAAAACGAAGTTCTTTTTCTTTCATTAAAGAAACAGCATTCTTCCTGCTTTGTGGAGTAGCGAATAAAGGACTTTTTGTAAGATCCATTTCTCTTAATAATCCTCTCACTTCAATACCCTGGTATCCATTATCAACAGCAAAATTTACTATTTTATGAAAGTCCCAGTCTGGACACCCTAAGGTGGAAAAGGCCAATAAAGACCGCTTCTTAAAGTTTAGCCCCCATACGGATGAAAAAGAAGCAACACCTGCTAAAGCTCCGGATGCATATAAAAATTTTCTGCGGGAAATAGTATTCATGATCTGATTATTTAATCCGATATAATGGTTAGCAATGATTTATGCGTTGGGATAAACCAGGTTTTAAGTTTTGCATGTAACCCGATGGCAACCTACTGTCCTGTTCTTTCATTTTCCTCTTGGTTGCCATAGAACATCCTCCAGGCTTAATAAATGGGCAATATACCTTGCCAAAACAAACAAATAATCACTCAGGCGATTAAGATACATGAGGATAATCGGATCTGTTTTCTCCCCTTCATTCTCCAACCGAACACAACACCTCTCAGCCCTTCTGCAAACACAACGGGCAAGGTGGAGAGCAGAAACCGCCGGATGTCCGCCAGGCAAAATAAAATTTTTCAGTGGCGGCAGCGCTTCATTCATCCGGTCAATCTCCTGTTCCAAAATTATTACATCCGATTCATAAACCTCCGGAATAAACATTTTTGTTTCTTTAGCCGGATCGCAGGCCAAAGCCGCTCCGATAGAAAACAATTCCCGTTGAATATTTTGCAACAGTTCTCGGCTATTCCGGTCTGTTATAAAATCAATACAAAGGCCGATATTTGAATTCAATTCATCTATTGTACCATAGGCTTCAATGCGCAAATGCGATTTAGACACTTTCGTTCCGCCAATCAGGGCCGTACTTCCTTTATCACCTGTTTTAGTATATATTTTGATTGCCATAGTATTGATAAGATAAATAAGAAAGGAACATCTGCATTACGAGTTGGTTGTTGATTCTAAGGTTGGCTTATCCGTTTCTATTACTCCGTCTCTGAGGCGAATGATCCGCCTGGCATAATGGGCTATGTCCTCCTCGTGTGTTACCAACACGATAGTATTACCTGCATCATGGATTCTGCCAAAGATGTTCATTATTTCGTATGAAGTCTTAGTATCCAGATTACCTGTGGGCTCATCTGCCAGTAACAAAGCGGGATTATTTACCAGGGCGCGGGCTATGGCTACCCGCTGGCACTGCCCGCCACTCAGTTCATTAGGCCGGTGATGACTCCGGTCTGCCAGATCTACCTGCTCCAAAACCCTCATCGCCATTTCCATTCGTTGTCTTCCTGGTATCCCGGAATAGATAAGAGGCAGGGCTACATTTTCCAGAGCTGACAAACGCGGCAATAAATTAAATTGCTGAAAAACAAAACCAATTTCACGGTTACGCACTTCAGCAAGTTCGTTATCCGGCATTTTACTCACTTGTTGTCCATTCAGATAATAATCCCCGCCGGTAGGCGTATCCAGACAGCCGAGGATATTCATGAGCGTACTTTTACCTGAACCCGAAGGGCCCATTAAAGCAACAAATTCATTTTTTACAATTCGTAGTGAAATGTCTTTTAAAACCGGCAGCTCCTGCTTACCCATGAAGTAACTCTTTCTGATATTCTCCAACTGAATGATCGAGTTCATCATAAAACTTCAAGCCTTGTTTAAAACAAACCTACACAAATTTTTGATGCCCGAGTACATTAATACTTTCAGGAAGCGGAAAATTATGAGATGCTTATATTCTGTCAGAAATCCATTGAAATGACTCCTATTCCTTTCGTCTTACCCTCCTTTTCTTCCTCATGGTGGGCTCGTATATCTTACGGGCTTTTATTACCATATCAAGATACTCAACATGTAATGGGTCATTCATATCCATTGAGGATTTAGTAAGATTGATCAGATCATCCCAGGTAGCATTTTTAAGGTATGGTGAACTGTGGAGAAAGCCGCCTAACATACATACACTGGTTGCAAAACGGTATGAGGGATCAAGTTGGGGCAATGGCTTATAATTATTTTTACATTCATACCGTTGTTTTAATACATCTTTAAGACCTGGCGGAGAATAATTAATGACAACGGTGGCAACCTGCTGATCGCCTTCTGCAGGTTTTTGTTTGAGTTGATCATCTGCAGGAATAATCTCAAAGACTGCCATCATAGAATGACCGGATCCAATTTCGCCTCCTTCTAAAACACTGGTGGAATCCTCGATGGCTGATTTTTTATTATCAAAACCAATCAGGCGATAGGCGCTGATAACGGAGTCATTAAAATGAACATTAAGAGATACATTATCTGCTACTGCATATAAGGTTTGGGTCAACTCCTTCACCAGCACCTTTTCTCCTTCTTTTTCGTCATCTAAGTAGGCGAAATTACCGCTTCCCTTTTTGGCCAAAGCTTCAATTTTTGAGTCCTTATAATTTCCCATTCCCACACCAAGACAAGTCAGGTAAATTCCACCCTTTTTCATACTGAGAATAAGACTTTCCAATTCCTGCTCTCCCGACACTCCTACATTAAAATCACCATCTGTAGCAAGAATCACCCGGTTGTTTCCATCCTTTATAAAGGTGTTATGCGCCAGTTGGTAGGCCTGTCGGATACCGGCCTCTCCAGGCGTAAATCCTCCGGCAGCAAGATCTTCTATGACCTGCAATATTTTTTTCTTTTCCTCTCCGCTGGTCGGAGGAAGCATCACTCCTGTAACACCTCCATAAACTACAATAGAAACGGTATCCACAGAGCGCAGATTTTCTACCAATTTTCTGAACGCCGATTTGAGCAGAGGCAAACGGTTAGGCATATCCATTGAGCCCGATACGTCTATTAAAAAGACCAGGTTACTTGGAGGAATATCCTCCAGATTCAGCTTTTTAGAAGACATTTGAACAAAAAGCAACTTATGGTTATTATCCCAGGGACAGGAACTTAACTGAGAACGTACGGCAAAAACACTATCTCCTCCCGGTTTATTATAATTAAAATTGAAATAATTGAGCATTTCCTCAATCCGTACCGCATCTTCAGGAACCATGCCATTCATATTAATAAATCGCCTAATATTACTGTAAGAAGCCCGATTTACATTAGGCGTGATTCCGGTAGTAGGATTACCTTCTGTTTTCACAAAGCCATTTTCCACTAAGGCGCTGTAGGTTTCATCGGCAACAAATAATTTCCGCTCTGGAGACAAGGCGGGACTTGTGGTGAGCGATAGAAGAAAGTGTTTCTGGAGGCTTGCCATATAAGGCAGCATTTTCATGGTAATTTTCTGGTATTGGCTGGTATTTACCTTCAGAGAAAGGGATTCGTAGCCATCAAGAGAGAGGCTGATGCTATCAGAGGAAAGATTGGTGGGAATACCAAAGGCCCCTCCCAACCCACTGGAGTGGAGATATCCGGTAGAATGAAGAATGATTTTTACATTCTGCAAAGGCGTATTTTTTCCATCTCTGATTTCCCCACGTAAATAATATTGAGCTGATACCGGGGTATAAAAACAGAGCCAACCCAATATAAAAATGAACCGTTTTATATGGTATGGCATAATTGGATTTCGATTTTAATACAACTAACGATTTTGTGTGCATCATATTATTTCACAGGTTATTATACATCCTTCTCCCACTGATAAATTGCCTTCAAATTTCTACCCAGTCCGTTATAATCAAGTCCATAACCTACCACAAATTTGTCCGGAATTTCAAAACCACAATAATCTATACGGATCGGAAATGTGGTAACTTCAGATTTATGAAGCAAAGTACAGATTTTCAGGGAAGCCGGCTGCTGACGATAAAGCTGCGGCAGAAATTGATCCATAGTCCTTCCGGTATCAATAATGTCTTCCAAAATAATCACTTCTCTGCCGTACAGGCTAACATCAAGACCAATAGAGGTTATCACCAGTCCGGATGATTGGGTTCCTTTATAGGACGCCAGTTTTATAAAGCAAATTTCTGCCGATATTGTCAAGGCTTTAAAAAGATCTGCCGCAAACATAAACGAACCGTTCAGGATAGCAATAAATAAAGGCGTTTTTCCAGCATAATCCTTTTCCAGAACCTGCGCAATCTCACCAATTCTCGCAATAATTTCTTTTTCTGTAATAAAAGAACTGAAGGACTTATCATGGACCTTTATTAACGCCATGATTTAATTTTTATAAATAAGGAGCTGCTGTCCGCTTCTAATGGTGTTGTCTCTTAGTCTGTTCCATGATCTGATCTGATCAACATCTACTTCATATTTTCTGGCTATACTAAACAAGGTCTCTTTTGTTTGTACAACATGCTTCACCTGGTGCTGATTTTGCTCCAAATAGGCAGTAGAAAAACGGTTGTGGTGGACGCTCTCTTTTCTGCCGTCTGCAATGTCTTCTTTCAATAACGCGTTGTGCTCTGTTGCATTTTTTTGCAGAAATAATTTTTGCCCGTTTGTCAATACTGCATCTTCAGTCAGACGATTATACGATAAGAGGAATTCAAGTCTAATCGCTTCTTCCTGGGCAATATCATATAAAGTTTCGGAGGGTTTTACAAGATGAAAAACATTTGCTCCCTGTCTTCTTTTACGTTGCAAAAAGAGCAACTGATCTTTTCGGATAATATCGTCATTTTCATTCAGATCATTAAAATCCAGCAGGTGTTTGTATTTAATATCATATTGCTCTGAAACCTGCAAAAGAGAAGTGCCGGCAACAGCTACCATTACCCTGGTGTCATTAATTTTGAAAACACCATCGGGAAAGCGATCACGCAACGACTGGAGAGGAACGCCGACTGAAGCAGTATTATTACTACCTGAACCCATTTCCGGCATCCCGGTTTGAGGGGTATTATTCTTCACAAATACTGGAGCTTCTTCCTCCATACTATTTTGGCCCAATGCTACTCTGGTATATAATTGAAGATCATAATCCTCAATATATTTGATTAATTGCTGTGTATATTTCGGGTTAGTAGCATACCCAGCTTTTTTTAAACCCTTTGCCCAATCTTTATAATCTGTCGGGTCTAATTGAAAGAGGAACGCATATCGGGAACTGCCTTTTAAAAAATCAGAATGATCCCGATAGGAATCTTCTGCTGATGCATAAGACCGGAAACATTCTCCTTTTTCATCGTCATCATGAAATACTTTATCTCCACTCCATCCGGTTTTACATTTGATGCCAAAATGATTATTGGATCGTTTTACCAAATCACTGGCGCCCGCCTGTGTTTCTAAAATCCCCTGGGCTAGTTTTATCGAAGCGGGCACCCCTGTACGTCGCATCTCCTTTATTGCAAGAAATTTGTAGGTATTGATATATTCTAAAATAGCAGGATTTTGCGCAATTAATCTGTTTTGGCTAAAAACCAACAAGAGTAAAATGAATAAATATCTTTTCTTCATCATAAAAGTCTGCATTCTATTTTTTCATAATCAGCATCAAGCCATCCCTGACTGTTAATAACAAATGTTCTATCCGCTGATCGTTTTTTATATATTTATTGAAAGCATGTATTGCTTTTGCATTTTTCCCTCCTGATTCACCGTTTAATACCTGTCCGTGAAATAATACATTATCCGCTATTATCAGTCCTCGCCGGTTGAGTCTTGAAATCACCAATTCATAATAATTTATATAGTTTATCTTATCCGCATCAATAAAAACCAAATCCCAGTTTTCTTTTAGTTCCGGTATTACGCTCAAAGCATTTCCTATCCGCAATATAATACGATCTCCCAAACTGCTTTTGTTAAAAAAACGCCTGGCATTTAAGGCATCGTCTTCTCTTTGTTCAATCGTATATAATAAACCATCTTCTTTCAATCCTTCGGCCAAACATAAAGCGCTGTATCCTGTAAAAGTGCCGATTTCAAGAATCCGGACAGGTTGTAACAGGTTACTGATCATCCTCAAAAACTGCCCCTGTATATTTCCACTCATCATATGAGCATGGCGATGCGTCTCATTCGTGAAGGATGCGACCTCCTGCAACAAGGCATCTTCTTTAGTGCAAAACTGCTCAGCATACACTTCAGCAAGCGGATTGAGTATCTCCAAATTCATAGTTTAACAAAGATAAGGCACGAAAAATCATGATGCAATGTCTGCTGCCAGGATTCAATTCCCGTCCCAGGCACTTCCAACGAAATAAAGTCCGGAAGATTGTCTTTGCTTCCTGTTTCCAGCCGATATATTTTAGATACTTTTGTTTTCTTTTCTTAAATACAAAGTCCAGGGGATGAAAGAACAGTATATTTCAGCAGAAGAAGCCGTAAAAAGAATTCAATCCGGAAATCGTGTCTTCCTCCATGGGAGTGCAGCAACGCCTGTAACCTTAATAAACGCCATGCAGCAAAGGCATACCGAACTGAAGAATATCGAATTGGTAAGTATTACCAATCTTGGCGAAGCAGATTTTAATAAACCCGAATATCAGGAAAGTTTCTTTTTTAATTCTCTTTTTGTATCATCCAATACCCGTGCCGTGGCAAACAGTGCCCACGGAGATTACGTTCCAATATTTTTGAGTGAAATACCCCAACTTTTCCGAAAGGCTATCTTACCAATTGATGTAGCGATGGTGCAGCTCTCACCTCCTGACAGCCACGGGTACTGTAGCCTTGGCACCTCGGTGGATGTAGCCCGTTCTGCAGTAGATACTGCAAAAACGGTAATTGCCCAGGTAAATCCGAATATGCCACGCACCCATGGAGACGGATTTCTGCACATAAGCAAAATTAACGCTATGGTTTGGGATGAAAGTCCGTTGCCGGAAGTAGATTATTCACAAAGAGTGACCGAACCGGTAGAGAAGATCGGTCGTTATGTGGCTTCCATTATTGATGATGGGGCCTGCCTGCAAATGGGGATCGGTGTTATTCCGGATCAGGTGCTGAAAAATCTTATTCAGCACAAGGATATCGGTTTACATACAGAAATGTTATCCGATGGTGCTATCCCTCTACTGGAAAAGGGAGTAATCAATAATCGTAAGAAAAAACTTAATGTCGGACGTTCTGTGGCTGGATTCCTGGTGGGCACCCGCAGGCTCTACGATTTTGTACATGATAACCCTTCTGTAAGGGTGATGGATATAGGCTATGTTAACGATGCCAGCAATATTCGTAAAAACCCCAATGCCACCGCCATCAACAGTGCTATTGAAGTTGACCTTACCGGTCAGGTCTGCGCCGATTCTATTGGCACATATCAATATTCGGGGATTGGAGGGCAAATGGATTTTATGCGTGGAGCCTCTCTCTCCGAAAACGGAAAACCTATTATTGCAATGCCATCCGTTACCAACAAGGGAATTTCCAGAATCGTACCTTTCTTAAAAGAAGGGGCGGGAGTCGTTACCACACGAGGTCATGTTCACTGGGTGATTACGGAATACGGCATCGTAGACCTGTTTGGCAAAAACCTGAAACAAAGAGCCAAATCGCTAATCAGTATTGCACACCCCAACCATAGGGAGGCATTAGAAAGAGCTTATCATGCACGATTCAAATAAAAAATACAGAAACGAACCATATTTAAACCTGAGTAAAAAGGAAAATCATCAGCAGAACCATAATAATTTTGTTTGCATCATCTTGATTTGCATTTCTATTTTATTTTACCAAAAATTCTGATAAACAATGAGTAAAAAAATTGGCATCATCGGCGGCGGAAATTTAGGTACAGCTATCACTGAAGGATTGATATTGAGTGGTTTTTTGACACCAGGTCAGATTTTGGTGACCAAAAGGAACCCTTCCACGCTGAGTTACCTCGAAGAAAAAGGCGTTTTGGTGAGTAGTGATAACAATGATGCTCTTGATTTTGCCGATCTGATTATCCTTGCGGTAAAGCCTTTTCAGATCAAAGAGGTACTCCTTGCGTTACGGCCGAAATTAGACATCAGACGACATGTGCTTGTTTCAGTAATAACAGGTATTTCTACCGATTTTATACATGATATCCTCAAGGAAAACTTCCCCATTGTAAGGGCTATGCCCAACACTGCTATTGCGATTCAGCAAAGTATGACCTGCCTGAGTGCAAGGGACTTAAGCAAGGAACAAATCAAAGAAGTGAAAGCTATTTTTGAACCGCTTGGAAAGATTGTTGTGATAGATGAAAAACTAATGGATGCTGCAACTGTTCTTGCTGCCTGCGGCACAGCCTATGCCATGCGTTATATACGGGCCAACATTCAGGGAGGAATAGAAATTGGGTTTGATGCTGCAACAGCCAGTCTGATTGCCGCCCAAACTGTAAAAGGCGCTGCACAACTTCTTCTTCAAAAAAACACCCATCCCGAACAGGAAATTGATAAAGTTACTACCCCTAAGGGATGCACTATTGCAGGATTAAATGAAATGGAACATCAGGGCTTCAGTTCTTCACTTATTAAAGGCATAGCAACCAGCTTCGATAAAATTATAGCTGATAAGATCTGAGTTAGAAAGATCTTTTAAATAATAACTGAAAATAAGAGAGGTTTATGGTTCTGATGCAGGTGGATTATCCTGCCCAGGCGTCTATCTTACTTTCCAAAGCCCTCTTCGCCTTTTTCTTGCTTTTTGTTGAAGATTTACAAAAAGATCTGCATATTTCACATTGGGCGGAACGGTTAATACAGACGCATAGCCGTTCCTGATTAATACTGCATTTACAAAAGTTCCGTCTTCCAGAAAAACATAGGCCAAGGTTCTGCCAAAGCGGTCATGAAGTCCGACATCATACTCCAGTCTCAATTTTCTCCCTTCTAAAAGAAGGGTTAAATACCGCTTTGCTTCTTCTCCGTAATACCCTGCTTTTTTCTTTCCGGTATTATGTAATTCAGGAGCGTCAATACCTGTGAGTCTGACTTTAATGCTTTTCCCTGAACCGTCTTCAGCCCAAAAGGTATCTCCATCCACCACTTTGGTTACACTAAGAAAACTGTTTGCTGATAATCTCGCTTTTTCTATGGACGCCTTATCCTCTCCTTTCTTCTGAGCATTTCCAGAACAACTGCTTAGCATTAACAAAAAAGCCCAGAAAACAAATTTACATCCAGTCATCGTTCAACCTGTCAGGTCGGATTCAATAAATATTCTTCTATTTTCCTGGTTGTTGGTTTGGATTGTCGTCCTTATCAAATTTATCCGTAATCTTATCCCATAGCTTCTTAGCACCATCTTTCAAATCTTCCAACTTGTCTTCCGCTTTATCTTCCAACTTATCCCAAACTTTTTCTACCCGGTCTTCCACCTTATCCCAGGCGTCTTCCGCCCTGTCTTCTATTTTATCAAGCGTTTCGGAAGCCTTGTCTTTAAGTTCCTCTGTTTTATCTTTAATCTTTTCTTTCCAGTCTTTTTGATCATTGGGGTTGGTAGTATTGTCTGACATAATTCTCGTTTTTATTGAACAAAAGTAATTTCAAGCTAAAGATATTAAATTAAAAAGACAGATGAAAAATAAAATGTCGCTATCGCAATTCTAACTTTGGCTCCGTCAAGCAACAAAATAATTAAAGCTCTCCAGGCGGCAATGCCGTACTTAGAAATAACTGACAGGTCACCTAAAATATCATTTCCCACATTGTTCTTATCCTTTACTGCCTTGCCCGACCTGTCAGGTTGTGTCCCTTATCGAAAAGCCTTTCGGATTTATTTATTGTTCGGTATAAAAATACGAATCGTATCACGGGAGCCACCGGGGCTTTCATCAATAAAAATTAAATCAACCCCTTCCCTGCTTTTCCTTTCCAGGGTTTTTCTTACAGACGAGATTGGCGATTTGTTTTCAGTAATTGCGGGTTTACTGGTTCTTGAAGGCGTTTTGGCGTTTTCTTTTTTCTCAACGGTAGCAGCTGATGATGATTTGTTTTCTGGAGTTACAGCGATTACAGGATCCTGTGTGGATTCAGGTGAAATGGCAAAAGGCAGGTATTTAACCTCCTCAACCACTTCCTTATTTTCTTTCCTCTCTTCAGATAATGGTTTCTTATTTTTTGTAGTTAAAGAAGTCTTTTGTTCAGATGTTGTGCTTTGTGCCACTTCATTGTTTTGTCCTTCTTCCTCAGAAAAAGGAGCAATTTCAAAAGGGAGATATTTCAGATCTTTATTTTCTTTTTCCTGTTCCTTCGGTTTATCAACAGGCTGGGGTTTTTCTTCTGCCCTTCCCGCTTGTTTATTTTTTGCAGCAGAGGTTTCTTTTCCCTTCGCGGCCTTATCCGCTTCTTTCATTGTATCTATAGAGACTTCTGCATTATTTTCCTTCTTCACCATAGGAGTCTCTTTTACCACATAAGGCTCAAAATGAGCCTGATTATTAGGAATTGGTTCTTCTTTATACTCTGTTTTATCAGTTTTCTTAGGTTCCTCATTCTTAATGTTCTCTTTTTTGAGTTCAGACCCAGCCATCGCTTTCACCGCATTCGTACTGCTCTTTTCATTTGAAGAGGAGGGCTTTTCTGATGGTACAGAACCTGTTGTAAGGTTTAAGTTGTCTGTCTCATTTTTAGGAGACGCTGCTGCAAGAAGGCTTTTTGTGGAATCATCATTTATCTCTTTTACAGGGGTTGCTGCCAAATGCTGAACAACTATTGGATTTCGAATAGAAGGATCGTTAACAACCTCAGAAAGCAGGGATGAAAAAGGATCATTGCTCACAGGTCCGGAAACATTATTGTGCTTTTCTATTTTTTTCTCCGATTGCCTTTGTACCAGGATACCTGAAATTCCCTCCTGACGCTTCAGATTGAGCAATTGCATGCCCGAATTCTTATTTTTTTTTAAGACAAAACCCAAATCAGAAGTATGTATTGAACAGTTGAACCGCCACTCAGTAAGAGTATCATCAGTGTATCCTATTAAAAGTTGATAGGTGTTTTTTTCAAGATTTGGAATAACGAGATATCCCGTCCCGGAGGAGTTGTATATCTCTTCGCCAATCTGAACATAAAAAGACCGGTGTTCGTCGGATTGTATATAAATATAATACTGCTCCTGCCCCAATGTAGTGTTCATTAGGACAGGCAGGAGGAAAACAAATAATAATCTTCGCAGTACAATCATTGAACCAACAGATTTTCTTTCACGGGTTTCTTTTAATTACAATTAACAACAAACAAAACTACTGGAAAAGATGAAATTGCTGTCAGTCCCGGGAAAATATCATGATTTTTAATAGTTTATCTGATTTTTGCAACCTTAATAAATCGTTATTATTGTTAGTATTATTGTGCTGTATTAGGTGTAAGATTAGCAGTAAAGTATCATATTTGGGGTAAAATTCGTTAAGACATTACTTTTTTTCGACCGTTTCTTTAAAATCATAGACTTTCAAGCGGGTTCTGTTAATAAAGTTAAACTATTAAAAACGTGAAAAAACTATTCGGTTTATTCTTAATTGTAGTATTTCCTTCCTTTTTAGTGGCCCAGGCCAGCTCTGAAAATACCGACTCTCTGATGTTGATTTACAGGGCAGTGCCTGAAAAAATCAATGATCTGGTGCATACCAAACTGGAAGCTAAGTTTGATTTTGAAAAATCTTACCTCTATGGGAAAGTCTGGATTACGCTCCAGCCTCATTTTTACAGTACCGATTCTCTGAAATTAGACGCCAAAGGCATGGAGATTAAAGCGGTAGGGCTGGTGAAGAAAAACATAACAACTCCTTTAAAATTTCATTACGATGGGAAACAAATTGGTATTAAACTCGATAAACAATATAAACAAGGTGAACAATATAAAATATATGTAGATTATATTTCCAAACCCGAAGAATTGGAGAAGGGGGGAAGCATGGCAATTAAGGAAGACAAAGGTCTGTACTTCATCAATCCTTTAGGGAAAGAGAAGAATAAACCCACACAAATATGGACACAGGGTGAAACGGAAAGTAATTCGGTTTGGATTCCCATTATTGATAAGACCAATCAAAAATGTACCCAGGAATTTTTTCTTACTGTACCCTCCCAATACGTTTCCCTGAGTAATGGCAAATTGATGCAGCAGCAAAAAAATACAGATGGCACCAGGACAGATTATTGGAAAATGGATCTGCCTCATTCGCCGTATTTATTTTTTATTGGAATAGGAGACTATGCAATTGTAAAAGACAGTTATAAAGGATTAGAAGTGAGTTATTATGTAGAAAAAGAATACGCCAATGTTGCAAGAAAAATCTTCGGTAATACACCTGAAATGATTTCTTTTTTTGAAAAAATCACCGGAATTCCATTCCCCTGGCAAAAATATGCACAAATGACCGCCAGAGACTATATTAGCGGAGCCATGGAAAATACAACAGCTACGCTGCATCAGGAAAGCGCCCAGCAGGACTCCCGTGAGTTACTGGATGGAAATACCTGGGAAGGCACCATTGCCCATGAACTGTTTCATCACTGGTTTGGTAACTACGTTACTGCCAAAAGCTGGAGTAACCTAACCGTTAATGAATCATTCGCAAATTTCAGTCAATTGTTGTGGGAGGAGTACAAATATGGAAAAGATGCCGGAGATGCTGAAAACTATGAAAATATGCAGCAATACCTCGGCAGCCAGGAGGACGAAAAAAAGTCATTGGTTCGCTTCCATTATAAAAACAGGGAAGACATGTTTGATCTGGTGAGCTATCAAAAAGGCGGAAGGATTTTAAATATGCTGAGAAATTACCTGGGAAATGAAGCCTTTTATAAAGGGTTGAATTTATATCTCACCACCTACAAATTCTCCAATGCTGAAGCAACCCAGCTCAGACTGGCGCTGGAAGAAGTAAGCGGGCGCGATTTAAACTGGTTTTTTAACCAATGGTATTTCAATAGCGGGCATCCCAAACTGAATGTTGATTATGCCTATGACAGCACTAACAAAAAGGTATCTGTGAAGGTTACACAAACACAGACTGAAAATACTTTTACGCTGCCCGTAATGATAGACATCTATCACGGCAAGAAAAAAAATCGTCATCCGGTATGGGTAAACAAGAAGGAACAAATCTTCGATTTTACGGTAAACAGTCAACCCGATCTCGTGAACTTTGACGGCGATAAAATTTTACTTTGCGAGAAAAAAGAAACAGGGAAAACGCTGGCTAATTACATCCATCAATATACGAATGCAGGCACCTATTTGGACAGAAGAGAAGCTATTACGGCTTGTGCTGCAACGCAAGATAGTAGCGCTGCAGTAGATTTATTGAAAGTTGCATTAAGAGACCCCTACTGGGATCTGCGAATCTATACGCTACAATCGGTTGATCTTAAAAAAGACAGCATCAAACAGGCACTCGAATCTACAATCTTCAACCTGGCAAAGGGTGATCTTGCACCTAAGGTTCGTGCGGAAGCATTAAAAATTCTTATTGTATACGACAAACCTATATACAGGGAGCTAATTGAAAGGAGCGTAAATGATTCTTCATATAGCGTTGCCGGTGCAGCTTTAGTTGCACTGAATCAATTGGACAAACCAACCGCTTATATGGAAGCCAAAAATCTGTCCACGGGCAAAACGAAGGGAAAACTCTCTGAGGCTATATGCAACATTTTTGCAGAAAACAGCAAAGAAGAAGACCTGGATTATGTATTAAACTGGTATACCAACCTGCCTCTGGGGCAGACAAAAGTAGAAAGTGCAAGCGCCATTACCCATTATGCGATCCAGCTCATTAATACTGCTTTAGTGAAAAAAGCTGTGGATGCCCTGGTAGCCTTTAGAGATCAAACGCCCGCTGCCTATCAGAAATATGTCTTCCCTTTTGTAAATAATATTTTATTGAAGGCAATAGTGAATCAGAAAATGAATGTCAAAAACGTCTCCGGAGACAGTGCTGCAATTCAAGAGCAAATTGATTATATTAACAGTATGATTAAATAATTATTTTCCTTTAATTTCCTCGCTGTCCGAAGTCTCCGACTTCGGATTCACCATGTTCTTCCGCGGACTCCGTCCCGCAAAAATATTACTGCCTTCTATGGCGGTCTGACCCTCCTGCGTCGGGTACCGACCGCGGCCGGAAAGATCAAACTCCAGTCTTGTGCCACTGCCTTTCACCTGCTGCACTGTCCTGCCGTTTACATCCACCACCTGAACTGTTGCCGCCGTTGTTGGTGTTCGTGGGATGTAATGTGTGCCGACATCACCAACAAGAAGCGATATTTAATTGGGGTAGATATTTGAAAGAAGTAGCGGTTTTCTTAAAAGCAGAATGGTTATCCTGCTGGTGATAACACCAGGCAGTAGCTGAAATTATATAACACTGGTTCAATTGACTCTCTATTTAGATCTCCCCTTCAAATTTAAAAGATCAATATTCCACCCGGCAGCTATTAATACAGGAAAAACATCCTGTTTAATAGTTCCCCCCAAAGTATTGGTTATATGATTGCGATACCACCAGAAGCTTCTGTCGCGGATTGGTACTAAAAGTGTAACATTCGCTTTTTGATTTCTCTTTTTTCCAAATTTAATATCAAATCCTCCGCCAACGGTGAAGCCTTCAAATTGTAGCCGGCTCTTTTTCCCGGTGGGTCCATTTGCATCTTCATGTTCAACAATGATAGCTGAATTTACTCCCAGCATGGCCGTAAGCATGGGCGTAACCTCCTTGCCAGGCATAATATTATAAATAATACCGCCGTTGCCGTTAAAGCCAGCGAGGTTGTGTCCGCCGCCACCAAAAAGGCCGATATATTTAAAAGGCTGGTATTCTGCTTTGATGCCGAGCCCTCCGTGATCAAGACCTATACCGGGTCCCAGAAAAATGGACTGCTTTTTTTGAGCTGAACAAGTAACAAATGTAATAAAGCAGAGTAATAAGTGAATCGTGTATTTCATGTTTAGGGTTTTACTAATCATTTCAGGGTTTTAAAACTTTATCGTATTGCTGTGATCTTATAACGCCTTCACCACTTTTTATTGATAATCATTTCATTACTTTTTATCAAAACAAAATAAGTCTCCGACTTCGGACTTCCTATGTTCTTCCCGCGGACTCTCTCCCGTTAGATGCCTTCCACGGCGGTCTGACCCTCCTGCGTCGGGTACCGACCGCGGCCGGAATGAACCCTCAGGTTGCGGTT
>CAZFGP010000029.1:0-31276 GCA_964518685.1 uncultured Terrimonas sp. | reverse complement strand
ATATCCGTACAAAACTAATCATTTCCTTACTTCTGAAGTTGCGCTTCCGGCCTGTTCCTCCTATTATAAAAAACCTCCTTTTCAGCAAATTTTTCTTCATCGGTGATTAAAATCCAATCGAATTGCCTCCATCCACAGGTAAACATACTCCGGTTATAAAAGAAGCGGCATCCGAAGCCAGGAAAGCTACCGCCTTTCCTACATCTTCAGGCGTTCCAAATCTGCCCGCCGGCGTTCTTTTTAAAATTCGTTGTTCCCGTTCCGGATCCTTATTCATAATCTCTCTGAACATTTGTGACTCTATAAACCCCGGAGCTATTGTATTAAAGCGAATTCCCAGAGAAGAATACTCCATCGCCAGAGTTCTGGTCATTCCCAACAAGGCCGATTTTGAAGCGCTGTAAGCCACTACCTGGGGTAACCCATATATAGCTGTCATGGAACTGACAAAAATTATATTCCCTTTCTTTCTTGGAATCATAAATCGAAGCGTTTCCCGCGTTAACGAAAATACGGCATTGGTATTGGTATTCATCACCCGCTCAAACTCCTCATCAGTAATATCCATCGAAGGTTTCTTGCAGTGCAAACCTGCATTGTTAACCAGTGTGGTTATGGGTCCTATACGACTTTCAATATCCTCAATAAGTTTTGCATGTTCCTTTTTATCCGTAATATCATTCACCCGGTAAAAACTGTTTTCCCCTAATCTATTACGGGCCTCTTTTAGGGTACTCCCGGTTCTGCCCGTAATAACCACTTTTGCACCCTGAGCACACATTTGCTCAGCGATACCATAACCAATGCCCGTACCCCCGCCGGTAATGACCACAACCTGATTTCTCAAATTTATGATAGGTTCCATATTTATTATTTTATATCAAGACCCTATTCCCTGATTGGCTCAATACGGGGAATGAAGACTTTAATAATAATCCAATTCAACAGGTAAACCAAAGATGCTATTACAAAAATAAGAGAGTAGCTGTGGGTTGTTTCTAAAACAATCCCTACAAATGAAGCCGATAAGGCGCCGCCTACAGCGCCTACGAAACCACTAAGACCTACCATTGAACCCACTTTACTCTTAGGAAATATATCTGAAATTATGGTAAACATATTTGAAGCCCAGCTCTGGTGCCCCGAAGTACCAAGGGCTATTAAAACAACTGCAGACCATAGTCCATTTGTCCAGGGGACCAAAATTATCGGCAATGCAAGCAAGGCGCTCAAAAAGATAGTGGTTTTTCTGGCATAATCCACGGTTTTACCTCTTTTGATAAACTGAGAAGAAACCCATCCTCCACCTATACCTCCCAAGCTTGATACGCCATAGATTATGATAAGAGGCAATACCAATTCCTTTATATTAATACCCTGACTTTTGGCGAGATAATCGGGGGTCCAAAATAAAAAAAACCACCACACCCAGTCTGAAATGAAACGGGTACTGCAAAGTGCTGCGGTTTGTTTGTACCTGAACAGTTGTAGCCAGGAAATTTTTTTTGTTTGTCCGCTGGCAGCATCATCCTGATTAATATAATCCAGTTCTTGTTTGGAAAGATTAGGATGTTTTACAGGATGGTGATAAAAAATAACCCAGACAATAATCCAAAAGAAACCCAATGCGCCTGTAATAATAAATGCAGAACGCCAGCCCATAGACAGGGTAATGGCAGAAACGATAATCGGGGCGATGATGGCTCCGATTGTCGCTCCCGAATTAAACAGTCCGGTAGCAAAGGCTCTTTCCTTTTTGGGGAACCATTCGGATACACTCTTTACGGCAGCGGGAAAATTTGCCGACTCCCCAAGTCCTAATACAAACCGGACTATTGCAAAGCTGCTTACTCCTCTTGCAGCGGCATGAGCTATACCTGCAACACTCCAGATAATCATTGCCCAGATATATCCTGCCTTAGTACCTAATTTATCCAGAAAAGGACCGGTGAGGATTAAACCTGCGGCATAGGCTATTTGAAAAGAAGTTACGATAAATCCATAATCCATTTCAGACCAACCCAGATCATCAGAGATAAAAGGTTTTAAAATACTAATCACCTGGCGGTCAATGTAATTAATAGTGGTGGCAAAAAACAACAGCACCACAATCCACCAGCGATAATTCCCCACCTTTTGTGTAAGATTTTCCAAGATTACGGCTTTACATGATCCCAAATTTTTCAAATGCAGCTACAGCGCTCATACCTTCCTGAAGCGCTTTCAATACATGTTTTTCACCTATTGCCTTTTCGGTTGCTTTTCTAAAAGCATCCTCTTCGATTTTTCGGGGAACAATAATAACCCCATCCCGGTCTCCAAAAACAATATCACCAGGCGAAATCAAAACACCATCCCATTCAATTGGCACCCGGTAGGCGATTACTTTCCCCCTTGGGCCCTGATCTTGAGCATAAGTGCCAACGGCAAAAGTGGGAAAGTTTAAGTGTAAGATTTCATTGGTATCCCTGCAAAAACCGTTTAATACTGCACCTGCTGCTTTGAGCTGCATTGCCCGTGTACTCATCAAACCACCCCATAGTGCAAACCGGTGAGACGCGCCCGAACAAATGTACACTTCATCTTCCTTCAGATCATCCAGGGCCTCAAACATCAATCCAAAAGGCTTTTGCAAAATGGGATTTTGTGATTTCTCCATTCCTTCCCCAAACACATCGGCCTCAACAACCGGCATTGCCCTGCCGATAACCACCATTCCGGAATCTAAAGGTTTTACCTGGGCCGGCAAAAACTGATGGTAAAATCCCATCTTATCCAATACATCTCCAACCAGAGCTGTAAAAAGTTTTTCTCTGGCTATACTAAACAATTCCTTATCATTTTTCCAAAAGGCCGTTTGATTACTCATTATTCCTTAATATTTATTTATACAACAAATTGAAATCAAAAGTTGAATATACGCCTATTCTATCATTCCGGGGATAACACAATCAGAATACATATATCCGTACGCCGGCAATTTCTTATCACCCAAAAAAACAATGATATTCATCTTCTTCAACAACTTTAATAAATTCCTTTAAAGTCTTTACTTCCGGCATGGGTGAGTAAACATGCCATTTCAAGTCGCCTCTCATCCAAAATATTTTCCAGTTATTGCTAACCTTCACAAGAGTCGTTTTTGCAAATGGGCGTTCAAGAATTACTTCAGGCTTATCCCATTGTGGTCTGATTTCATAAAGGATCACGCTTTGTCTTTCTATTTTATATCCTATGTCTACTTCGTGGCGTATGTTTTCCGGAGGTCGTTTCCGCAATAGGAAATGCTCCATCACCTCAATAACTTCTATCGTCTTAAAAACATCCATTGCTATCTTTAATCGAGTTTACATTTTTGTCGCAGATAAGGTGCTGTTCCCCATCCTTATTTTAATACCGAAGTTGGTATTTTTCCAAAATAAACAGCCGTTTTTCCTTCGTGTGATGAATAATAGGAAATATACAGGTTATTCCCTTTTATTATCATTCCCGGATAACTACAATCGCCTGCGGAAGGAAGTTGCAGAATTTCACTAAAGCTGTATTTCGGGTTTTCAGCCAGCAATCCCATATGCACCTGAGGTACATGTACCCTCGTTCCAATAATTCTATTACCATTCTTTAAAAAAATAAAGTTTGGACCACCAAGGCGATAACTCAACTTATGAAAACGCCATTGTGTATAGGGTGGCGCTGACACCGCTAATACTCCCATCTGATCGCTCAATTCACGCCTGATTAATACATGCATTGAGTCTTCCGCATCAAAGCGAACGGTAGCCTCATTGGGAAAACCATCTATCTCAAATTGATGTATCCTGGAGAAGTGTATTCCATCCTTAGTTTCTAAAAGAGACAATGCCGTAGGACCTCTTCTTTCGTTTGGACCTATCTGATAATCTATAGCGTAACCAGTACCCTTATGCCAGGTAACCCTCCATATCCAGTCTCCCCACGATACCATTTGAGGATCAACGGCAACCTCCTGAGGTCTGGAAAATGAGCTGCCCTTATTATCTGAAAAAGAAACCTGTGGGATTCTGCCTTTTAAGGTGGAACCCTCGTATATTGAGCCACCCATAATCACCATGATGCGGCCGTCTGGGGTTACAGAAAGCTTAGGATCACGGAGATCAATACCCGATTTTTCCAAAAAGGCTATACTTTTCCAATGTCTGCCATTGGACGATTTTAGAATTCGTACTTTCCCATCACCTCCTTTAACAGGGATATGCCCGTTCCCCTCCCTGAAGGAACAATAAAATGCTCCATTAAATAGGAGTAAGTCCGTAAACGCATTATGTGCGCCCTCATCCCAAATCTTTGCAACTTTAACTTTTTTTGATAATGACTGTGCAAAAGAAGCAGCATGAATGCCTGTCAGAAAACAAATCGCCAAAAAGCCAATAACTATTCTTTTTTTCATAACCATATCCTTTTCTTTCCCGTGTATTTGATTTCATAGTAAGCCCATCCCGGTCCGGAAATATGCTTTGATATCTGTCCCGAAGATTTAATCAGGTAACCGGTTTATGCAATTCATCATTGCTCTGGAAGTATGATAGGTAGCCTTCCAATTGTGTCCTTTTAATGCAGTACGAAACTGTGGTTGTTTATCCAGTCCGCCTTCATACCAACCCCCATATTTATGATCAATAAGATATTCCTGAATGTATTTCCACTGCTTCTTAAACTTTTCAAAATAATTTAATACATCATTCGGATAAAAGTCAGCCATTATCAGGCAGGTATTCAGCGTCTCCGCCTGTGCCCACCAGTTCTTAGTATCTTTGATAATGGTGATGTGATTATCCTCTTTAAAATAGTAGCCTTCATCATAAATACCGCCTGCTGCATTGTCCCAGCCATTTTTCAAAACATGATCCACCATCAGTTTACTTTTCCTGAAGGTTATTGAATCCTGCCTGTAACCTAATGCTTTGGAAGCTTCCAGCATCAGATAAGCTGTTTCTATATCATGCCCAAAAGATACATAATCCAATCCGTGGTTTTTGATAATGCTTTCCCTGCTTTCATTACGAACTGTTACGGGAGTCCAATCCCGTTGAAAGAAGAGTTGCAGATATCCCTTAGGATGCACCATTTTATCCCGGATAAGCAATAACATTTCATTGAGCCGTTCTTCCAGCAACGGATTGGGCCACACCTTATACAACTCTATAAAAGCTTCTAAAAGATGTATAGAACTGTTTTGATCCTTATATCCAAGAGACGAGGTGACGGCTGTTTCTGAAGTTCGTACCAGTGGAGTTCCATCTAATTTCATATCCTGAAAATATCCTTTAAATAAGGAATCATGACTATGCTTTTCCAGCCAGTGAAATCCTTCTATGGCGAGATGCAGTGCACTGGTATCTCCGAATGCATGATAATAAGCGGCCAGTCCATATATAGCAAAAGCATTACCATAAGCCGTTTTTTCTACGACTCCTGTTTTTTTTGCAACTCCCTGCTTATCCGTCAAAGTATAAAAACCACCGTTAGTTTTATCCCACATCTTATGCTTTAAAAAATAAAACCCATTCTCAGCGCCCCGTTTATACCAGGGCTTCCTATACCGTTCATAGGCCTTAGCGTTAACCCAAATATGTCTTGCCTGGGTAACGATCATCTTATCCTGTTTGTCTGTAGGCTTAAAATCAAAAGTGAATTGTGTAAGAAAGCCGCCATCGCGTTCATCTATCGCCCTGGGATACCAGGGATTCAGAATATCCTTGTGTAAACTTTCTTCCAATACTTTTTCTAATTGCCTTCTCTCCTCCATCCTGTTATCTGAGACATCAATCTTCGTCTGAGTAAAAACAACCTCAGGGATAAGAAACAGAATGAGGACAAGAAGACGATTCATATCAAAACCGTTTAGGATGAAGGATACAGTTTAGTTAAATTCAATTAAAAAATATTGGTTATAACAATCCTCTGCTACGTAATAAATAAGTGATATCTGGTTCTTTGCCTCTGAAATTACGGTAAATTTTTGCAAGGTCTTCGCTATTTCCTTTAGACAATATCATATCCCTGAATCGCTGACCATTTTTTCGATTGAGTCCGCCATGCCTGGTAAACCAGGCATATGCATCATGGTTAAGCATATCAGCCCAGGTATAGGCATAATATCCGGCATCGTAACCATTGGCCCAGATGTGCAGAAAATACGAAGATCTGTAACGTGGCGGCACATACGAC
The DNA here is from genome assembly GCA_964518685.1 of uncultured Terrimonas sp. GTDB lineage: Bacteria > Bacteroidota > Bacteroidia > Chitinophagales > Chitinophagaceae > Agriterribacter. The sequence continues at coordinate 25,069 of CAZFGP010000029.1, read as the reverse complement.
ACATCAAGCCCGGTTTTCTGCAAAGCTTCCTGCTCAAATGTATCCACATCCTTTACTCCATTACCATCAGATGGCAATAAATGCCACTGCAAATCCAGATTAGTAGCGGCTAATATCTCAGTAAATGAATATCCCTCATTAAAGGTATTCGCAGCCCTTATTTTATCTACCAGTGATTGGGGAATGGTCGCTCCAGTCTGATAGTGTTTTGCATAATGGGGCAAAACCAGCGGGTGAAGCGCCCAGTGTTCATTGAACTGCGATGGCATTTCCACAAAATCCCGGGCCACATTCGTTCCCGATAAGGCGGGATATTGCTGATTGGCAAAAAAACCGTGAAGCGCATGACCAAATTCATGAAACATAGTAGTTACATCATCATAACTGATCAGCGCCGGCTGTCCCTTAACGGGTTTCGAAAAATTACAGACGTTATATACCACCGGTTTGGTGTTCAGCAATTTTGATTGTTCCACCATATTACTCATCCATGCTCCTCCCCGTTTATTATCTCTCTTAAAAAAATCTGCATAAAATAAAGCAAGAGGAGAACCATCCTGATCAATTACATCAAACACTCTCACGTCTTCGTGGTAAACCGGCAGGTCTGTTCTTTCTTTGAAAGTAATTCCATACAAAAGAGTCGCTGCATAAAATACACCATTCTCTAACACACTATCCATTACAAAATATGGTTTCACCTCACTCTCTTCAACATCAAATTTTGCCTTCCTTACTTTTTCAGAATAAAAGTTCCAGTCCCAGGGCTGTAATTGGAAAGTATCATTCTGCTGAGCCATTAAAGCGCTTATATCCCGCGCCTCTGATGCAGCCTTTTTTACTGCGGCGGGCACTAATTGCGTCAATAAATTGCTTACTGCTTCAGGCGTCTTTGCCATCTGATCCTGGAGTTTCCAGGTAGCATAATCAGAAAAACCAAGCAGCCTTGCCTTCTGAACACGTATTTCCGCAATCCTTAAAATATTACTACGCGTATCATTGCTATCGTTTTTTTCCGCTCTTGTCCAGGAATGTTCAAACAATTCTTGTCGTGTATTTCTTTGGGTTAGAGATTGCAGGTCTGGTTGCTGGGTAGTATTTACAATAGCAATACTGTATTTTTTCCCCTTGCCTTCTTTCTTTGCGTTTTCGGCAGCAGCTTCTATTTCCACCTCTGAAAGTCCCGCCAGCGCCTCCTTAGAATCTACCAGTAAGGCTGCCGCTTTCGCTGCGCCCAGGAGTTGGTTGGCAAAACGCGTACTTAAAGCAGCCTCTTCTTCATTCAACTTTTTTAAGACTTCCTTATCCGGATCAGACAAACCAGCGCCTGCCTTTACAAAGTTCAAATGATACACCTCCACAAGTCGTCTTGATTCTTCATCCAAATTTAATTCTGTCAGACGATGATAAATGGTATCAATTTTCCGGTATAGTTTCTCATTCAAATACATCTTATCCTTGTGGGCAGCTAATTTCGGCGCCATCTCCTCTTCTATTTTCTGAAGTTGCTCATTGGTATTAGCACCGGTTAATACGTCAAAAGCAAGCTGAACCCGATGAAGTAATGCGCCACTTTTTTCTAAGGCAATCAGTGTATTTTCAAAGGTAGCAGGCGCTTTATCGTCGGCAATTGCTTCAATCTCAGCAGTCTGCTGCCGCATTCCTTCTTCAAAAGCAGGCTTAAAATCCTTGTCACTAATTTTATTGAACGGGATTGTTTGAAAAGGGAGATCACTAGGTTTTGCAAAGGGGTTGGTCGTACTATCATAAATTTCATCCTGCAAGACCACATTTTCTCTTCCCGAATTGCAGGAGGCAATAACAATGGACATAATCAAAAAGAATAAAGTCTTTTTCATAATAGAGATTTCCTTAACAAATATAAGGTTTCACAAAGTGTTTGCATTGAGTTTTTTCAACACAAAACCATGTTTCTCATCTAACTCAAAAAGTGTTATCGAAGAGTTTTCCTGTTCTAATTTTCGATAGCCCGACAGAGGCATGCCCAATTTTGAAGCCATATATAATCTGTTAATACCATTATGACCCACAACCATTATAGTCTGACCAGCGTGCTCAATCCATTTCTCTTCAAAAAAATCATTGACTCTCTTTACCACTTCTCCGCCGGTTTCTCCCCGTTCACCCGCTCTTGTGATTTCAGGGTTATTCATCCATCGCTCCCAAAGCTGAGGTTTTTCCTCAATAAATTCTTCTTTTGTTTTTCCCTCCCACAAACCAAAATCCACCTCAATAAGCCGCTTGTCCGTTATCACCTCATTTCTGTCTGAAACAATTTCTGCCGTCTGGCGGGCTCTTAATAACGGTGATGAATATACGTTATTTATACCACTGCTTTTAAGGACCTGAAACATTTTTCCTGCCTGGTAGATTCCTTTCTCTGTGAGGCCGATATCCGTTCTCCCGCAATACCGGTTGCCATCTGCATTATACGAGGTTTCTCCATGACGTAATAAAATAACCCTAAGCATATTTGTTATCCTCCAGATAATTCTTTGATTTTAAATTTGCAATAAATTGATGATACAGAGGCTCATATTTTTCCACCAGCGTTTGCTGAGGCAGTATTTCCTTTTCCTCCTGCACCAGTTTTTGCGTAGCTGTTGAAAGGGAACTGAAATAAGTTTGCGATGCAGCAACTATTGCTGCGCCTACGGCTCCGCTAACGTACTTCATTTTGTAAATCGGTTTATTCAAAACCGCACTCCTTATTTTCAACCACAATTCATTAGTACTTGCACCGCCAGCCGTAAAAACAACCTCCGCTTTTTCGCCCGATAATCCTTCCATCAGGGCATATGCATATCGTTCAACATAAGCAACGCCTTCCATCTTTGCAGCAAATAACTGCGCATGAGAAATCTGTTTGGGACAAAAGCCCCTGGCCCGGGGAGCAAGGAAAGGAAATCGCTCTCCCTCCTGCATCAAAGGGTAGGCCATTTCACCGGTAGGAATCAGGGATTTTGCCAAACCGCTCAGTTCAGAAAAAGAAGTGGGATATTCTTTGGCGACCCAGTCCGCCCCGATATTTCCTGCACCTCCCGGCAACCAATACCCTTCCGGATGACGGTGATTGTAAATGCGACCTTCCGGGTCTTTTACCTGCTGCTTCGTTACTCCTTTTATCACCATAGTGGTTCCAAGAGTCGTATTCCATTGTCCCGGCTGCATTGCACCGGATGCCACTTGTGATGCGCAGCCATCTGTGATACCAACCGAAACTAAGAGATGATCCGGCAAACCAATCTTTGTGGCAACTTCTTTATCTATTTTACCTACCACTGTCCCGGAAGGCACAACTTTCTGTAACCATTCGGTTCGCAACTTTAACGAGGTAATGAGATAATCCGGCCAACAAAAAGCTGAGAGATCATAACCAGACTTCAATGCATTGGTATAATCTGTAACATTATATACTCCGGTCAGCTTCCCGGTGATGAAATCTGCCGCATGAATCCATTGGTTGATCTCACGGGCTTTTTGAGGAAAATTTTGAATGAACCAAATCATTTTGGGTAAGCCGCAGGAGGAATTGAAGCCTGTGAAACCCTCAGTCATAGCTGCTCTTGCCGTCAATTTACAATGCTCCGCTTGTTTTATCGAACGATTATCACTATACATAATCGCCTTTGAAAGCGGCATATTATTGTGATCTAAGGCTATCACCGTTCCTGATGTAGAAGACACCGAAAGCGATACCAGATTTTTCTTTGCCTGCTCCGATAAATTCTGTACAATCTTTTTTAAACATCCTACACAAAACTGCCACCAGATTTCCGGATCCTGTTCCTGCCGGCTGGCCTCAGTCAGCGCTAATTCCTCCCCTGCCGCAGCCACCACCCTTCCCCTATTGTCCAGCACAGCTACCCGCATCCCCTGTGAACCTAAATCAATTCCAATAAAATACGCTTCCGCTCTCATTTAAGAATCTCTTTTAAGGTGTTCCGGTTTTCTTTCCATTGCAGATATAAGGCATGGTGATCAAAATTCATTTTTTCCGGAACAACAGTAGCCACCGCCGTCTTTATTGTCTGTTCCACCTGTAAGGCCCTATTGCATAACATAACGCCGCCCACAGCGGATGCAAGACGGAAGTTATCATTAATTTGCACTTTTTTGTTTGTGAGGGCAGCAAGGAACTGGCGCAATTTTTTGCTTTCCATCCCTCCGCCACAGGTTAAGATATTATTCTTCAGGACAGGAGAAACAGCGTCCAGACTCTTGAAATTTTCATAAATGCTGCAGGCAATATCCCATAAAGTAGCCCAGGCAAAATGGGCTCTCGACAATTCCTGATTCACCGGCACGGGAAAAATGAAACCACCTCTTATCAAAGGTTTTTTTTCGTCCGCAAGAAGAGAACCTAAGGCAGCTATGCATTGATAATCCTTAATATTATTAATTTCCTGCTCCATTATCTTGTACTCCTCATTAGGATAAAATATTTTTTTCAGCCGTTGATAATTTAATCCGGTCACTCCTGCATTTGCTTCCAGCATAAAATATCCTTCCATTACGTGTTGACCGATCCAGGTTCTTTGATCGGGATCGGTAACATATTTTTTAATCAGCTTAATTATCGGCGTAGTCGTTCCCGATACAATGACCACATCTTCGTTGCCTGCATTTACGCTCAACGCAGCCATTTGCGTATCAGCCCCGCCCACAACCACATTAGCATCTGCATTTATACCCCATTGTCCGGCGAAAAACGGTTTAATTTTACCCAGCAAACTACCCGATGGGAGCAGATCGGGTAATAAGGACTTATTGAGATCAAATAATCTCAGTAATTGGTCCGACCATTGTTTTTCCGCCACATCATACAATAATGTTTCAGAAGCCTGCGAATGTTCATAATGCATTATTCCACAGAACATATACCCGATCCAGTCACTGATGCTTAGCACCTTTCCCAACTGCTGATTGCCATATACCTGCTCATACCCTTTTATCTTCAAAGCAGAGAAAAGGGAAGTGGGGAAACGACCTGTTTTTTGATATATAAAATCCTTATTGCCGATATCGTTTTCAAGCCCTCTTCCTCTATGATCAATATTGGGCATGCCCACTACCGGTTCTCCATTCCTATTGAGAATAACAAGCCCCTCGCGCTGGCTCGTTGCCGTTACAGCACGAATGTTAATATGACCAGCTTTCTCCAATGCTATTTTGGAAAGTAATAAGATGCGTTGCCAGACTACAACAGGGTCAAAGTAAATAGAATCAATATAATTCTCATCCCGGTGGTACACGATATCCTCCCTGCTAACGCCCAATAGTTCTCCTGTTGGAGACATGACGGCAGCTCTTAAATTACCGGTACCAAAATCAATAATCAGATATGCGCTTCTCTTTTCCATTGCAGCAATTTTTCGTTGAGAATTTTTACATGATGATCTTCCACTTCATGGGTAGCTCCCGCAATATGGGGAGTGGCTAAAACGTTTGGATGATCAATCAACCGGTAATCGGTGTCATCCGGCGGTTCATGATCAAAAACATCAAGGATAGCTCCTCTGATCCTGTTTGATGCAATGGTTTCCAATAAATCGGATCTATTTACAACCACAGCTCTTGCCGTATTCACAAATATGGCGTCTGTTTTCATTTTCCTCAACAGCTCTTTTCCAATCATGTCTTTTGTATCTGCATTTACGGGCAGATGAACAGATACGATATCACTGTTCTCAAAAACCGCATCGAGAGACACTTGCTTATACTGTGTAAAGACATCCTGTAAAAAAGGATCGTAATAAATAATATTGCATGGAAACGCACTAAGCATTCGTGCAATACATTGCCCAACGGCTCCAAAACCCACCATCCCTACGGTTTTGCCTGCCAGCTCATTGCCTTTGAATTGCAAATAAGAATCATGAGCGCCTTCTTTCCAATGGCGGCTTCTCAACCACTCCCTGCCGGGAATAATCTGTCTTAAAAAAATAATCACATTGGCTATTACCATCTCCGCCACAGCCTGTGCATTACGGGCAGGCGTATGAAATACGGGTATATTCAAGGCCCTGGCTGTTACCAAATCAACGTTAGACGGCGTTCCCCTGCATACCCCCAAAAACCTGAGATGGGGATGATGTTTTAAAACCTTGCCCGTTACCTGATCGTGTTCCGTAATAAGGGCATCGGCATGAGTATTGGTTAACAAGGTGTCCAACTCGTCCTCTGAATAAGCACGTCCGTTTTCTTTCCAAACCTTATAGGTAACCTCACCAAAAGCCTGCTGCAGAACAACTCTACCCTGCTCATAATAAGGCGCAGTAATCAGGATATTCATGTATCTCTAAATTAAGAATTGATTATGATTTTAAATCAGTCCGTCCGGTTTCATGTCCTTTAGGTAGCGTAATAAACCGTGTAAGGATTGCACTTAAAAAATACAGACCGGACAGGATCCACACTACCCCAACATCGCCTGCAGGTCCGATAAATATTCTTACAATAGCCGGTCCGACAAATACAGCCAAACCTGCACCCAAATTTAGGATAGCCATAGCTGCCCCCTTGTCCCTCTGTACCAGAGATGGCACCAGCGCAGACAGTGGAACATATCCGGCCAACAGCGCACCCCATAAAATCCCGCAGATCAAAACCATAGAAAAACTTCCGTTGAATAATTGCGGCGAATAAAAAAAGAGCAGGGTGGTGATGCCGCAGCCGAATCCGCCAAACCAGGAAATGGTATTTCTCCAGCCTATTTTATCTCCTACAAATCCAAAAATCAGATTAAACACAATGTTTGCCGTAAAAATAGTACCCCAAATCTGTAGCCATTGAATAGTACTGAAGCCATATTTTTCCATATACAAAGGCATAAACACCGGAAATGCAAATTGTGCAGTAGTATTGATTACACGAACAATACCACCCAACAACACCTTGGGTTCTCTTTTGGCAATAATCAAACCATTCGCCAATTCCTTCAGTTTACTGCCACTTGCATTGCTTTTTTGAAACTTTTCCCGGTTCAGCAATAAGGCAAATATCGCTCCAACCAACACCCAGAAGATGGAACTCCAAAGGGTATTAATGTAATTGAGCGCATGAATAGCCCAACTGGAATAATAGGCGCCAAAGACATTTAAGCCTCCGGTAAATACAAACCAGAACCAACCCACCGCTGCACCCAATTTTTCTCCTGGTGTACGATAAGTGACCCACACTAAAAAAGAATACGCAAACAAGGGATAACCAAAACCCCGTAGGGCATAGGTAACCAACATTACCGGATAATTCAGATCCTGCAAACCCGAACCCACAAAACCGATTGTGCCAATAATATAAAACAATACACCTAACCACATGGTTCTTTTAACCCCCAGGGCTTCAGCCAGAACGCCCGAAAACCAGGAGGAAACGGCAATGGTTACCCCGTAAGCAGTAAATAATGTTGCAGACTGCTGAATGGTCATTCCACGTTCTATAAGATAAGGACTCAGCCATCCCTGTTCCACACCATCACCCATCATAAAGATCAGGACTCCGAGGTAGCCCCACGCCATATTGCCCGGAAGTCCGATTTTATTACTCCAACCAGACAACTTTGAATTACTTTCCATAGCCGCGCTAATTTCCAATGAAAATAAAGCAAATTGGGTTTTTTAGGAGATTTATTTTTATGCCTGACACACGAAAAAAATCCGTTGCATTTTAAATACAACGGATGTAAGATATCAGCGACGTGTCGCAAAAATGACCCGGTTATTCTGTTGCCGGTTTTTCACTGCCCGTTTCAGCATCGCCCTGCTCCATCTTCTTCTTCAGCTCGGCCAATACTCCCAAATCTCCCAGAGTGGTTTTTTCCACTTTATTCTGGATATCTTTTATGGTTTTTTTAGTCTTGGCAGCTTCTGCTTTCCGCTCTTTGTTTTCTGCTTCTTTCTCGTCAAACTTTGCCTGCTCCCATATACGGGTATGACTCAGAACTATGCGTTTTTCATTTCTGTCAAACTCTATAACCATAAATTGGCTGGTTTCTTCTGCGCCTATTGCCTTACCATCTTCTTTGAACAGGTGACGGTTAGGAGCAAAACCCTCCAAACCATAGGGCAATTGTACGATAGCACCCTTCTCTTCTTTTTTAATTACTGCGCCTTCATGGATTGTACCTACTGCAAAAGTATCCTGCAATGCATTCCAGGGATCCTCTTCCAATTGCTTATGCCCCAATTGTAATTTTCGGTTGTCCTTGTCAATACCTAATATTACCACATCAATATCATTCCCAACTTTAGTATATTCACTTGGATGATTGAAACGCTTCAGCCAGCTCAAATCGCTGATATGAATCATACCACCAATGCCGGGTTCTAACTCCACAAATACACCATAAGGAGTAATATTCTTGACCAGGCCTTTATGTTGACTTTCAACCGGGTATTTGGTTTCAATTTCATTCCACGGGTCGGGCGTGAGTTGCTTAATAGACAAACTCATTTTCCTTGACTCTTTATCAAGGGTAACAATTTTAGCTTCATGTTCATCACCCAGCTTAAAGAATTCTTTTGCATTGATGGGGGTATTAGCCCATGTAATTTCGCTCACGTGTACCAAGCCTTCCACACCTGGAAGAATTTCCAGGAATGCTCCATAATCTTCAATATTCACCACTTTCCCCTTCACTGTCTTACCTTCTTCAATAGTATCCGGCAGGGTATCCCATGGATGAGGAGTAAGCTGTTTCAAGCCTAAACTAATCCGCTTTTTGTCATCATCAAAATCTAAAACCACCACATTTAGTTTTTGATCCATCTTCAGCACTTCACTGGGGTGGCTGATTCGTCCCCAGCTAATGTCTGTGATATATAAAAGACCATCCAGACCTCCCAGGTCCAGGAAGGCGCCAAAATCAGTTATGTTTTTAATCGTACCTTCAAGCACCTGTCCTTTTTCCAGTTTACCTATAATCTCTGCACGCTGAGCTTCAATATCACTTTCGATCAACGCTTTGTGAGATACTACGGCATTCTTAATGGTTTCATTTATCTTAACGACTTTAAACTCCATCGTTTTTCCGACAAACTGGTCATAATCAGTAACCGGTTTCACATCAATCTGCGATCCGGGCAGGAAGGTTTCCATACCGAATACATCTACAATCAGTCCTCCCTTGGTTTTGCTGGTTACTGTTCCTGTTACCACTTCCCCGCTCCGGTGAATATCAACAATCCGCTCCCAAGCCCTTGCTATACGAGCCTGCTTACGGCTCAAATGTAAATTACCCTCCCTGTCTTCCTTTTCTACCACCATTACCTCAACAGTATCCCCCACTTTTACTCCGGGTAAATCGCGGAATTCATTAAGGGATATTAAACCATCACTCTTGAAACCAATGTTGATTACGGCATCAGTGTTGGTCAATCCTACTATCACACCTTCGACCATTTCATTATCTGAGATGGCTTTGAAAGTGCTTTCATACACAGCATCGTACTTATCTTTTTCCTCCTTGCTGTAAACAGAAACATTACGTTTGTCAATTGTCCAGTCAAAATCGTCATGTGCAGTTACGGGTTCTTCTATAACTGCAGGCGCTACAGGTTCATTTGTTGTCGCTGCAGGCTCTTTGAGAACCTCCTGTGCATCAGCGTTTTCGTCTGCCTGTCCGGCAGACAGGTTAATAATTTTATTTTCTTCTGACATGATATTAGCCCAATGGTTTTAAATTGGGTCGGCAAAGGTAGTAGTTTATGCCTCAACCAGCAAAGTTTCTCTTTTGTTTTTTACAACTTATTAAAGTGTAAGATGAATTGATATTCAGGGGAATAGGAAAAATATAAAAAATTTAGAGGAAATTGCAATTTCTATTTTTTCTTTGCAGTTTTAAAGAAAAAACATGCTTTTGCAATGAATAACCCTGTATCGGTTGCAATAATACCGGGAACAGCACAAAATTTTTCCAGGATCAATTCGTTTTTTGCACAATATTACTTCATATGATTACCAGGCATCTAATTCCCCTTTTTCAGAAAGATCTCGACAAATTAAAGGAAGAAATTACTATCTATTCGAAAGATGAATACCTATGGCAGATAAAAGAAGGTATCAGCAATAGTGGTGGAAATTTATGTATGCATATTACCGGAAACCTGCAACATTATATAGGAGCCGTACTGGGCAATTCAGATTATGTGCGCAACAGAGATGCGGAATTCAGATTAAAGAATGTATCGCGCGACAAACTTTTAGAAGACATTGCTATTACCAGGGAAGCGGTTACAGACACCTTAGAACAACTTTCAAAAAATGATTTACAAAAAGATTATCTCTATCCTGTAGGAGACGAAAAAACCAATACCAGCTATTTCCTTATTTATCTACTCTCTCATATGAATTACCATATTGGTCAAATTAATTATCACCGAAGAATAGTTGAAGGAGAGGCAAAAGGGGTATGAAGAATATCGCCGCCTAATTATATGAGTTATTCCAATACTTATATTTGCCATCACTTTAGGTAAGAGAGGACGATACCTATAAGCTTAGCTATTAATCCTGGAAAAAACTGGGATCAAGCAGCGTAAAATTTCATTATATTCAGTAACTTCAAAGCAGATTATTTTTAACGAATCGGGGGTCGTTAAATAATAATCATTCATTTATTTAAATTTTGAAGACAATGAAGGCTGTTGAATGCAGATTACCCAAAGACTTTGATAAATCCTTTATTGTTTTCAGGGAACAAGGTCCCTTCTTTCCGGTGCCCTGGCATTTTCATCCCGAATATGAACTTGTACAGGTTACAAAAAGTACGGGGCGCAGAATGGTAGGCGACCATATTGGTTATTTTGATGAAGGAGATCTTGTACTAATGGGTCCTTTATTGCCTCATGTGTGGGTAAATGATGAACAATATATTCACGATAAAGAAGAAAATGCTGCAGATGCGATTGTGGTTCAATTTGTCGAAAATTTTCTCGGCGAAGCCTTTTTAGAGATCCCTGAAATGGCGGGTCTGAAAAAAATTATGAATATGTCGTCTTCAGGACTTGAAATTATTGGTAACACCCGAAAGCGCATTAATGAACTTATGAGAAAGATGCTTACTGCCAGCGGATTACAACGCTTAAGTATGCTCTTCAGTATCTTTGATCTATTGGCTACAACCAAAGAATATAAAATATTGGCAAGTCCTATTTTTGTAAACATGACATCCCTGCATGAATCCGATCGGTTTAATAATATCACGGAATATATCATGCGGAATTTCGACAGCGAGATCAGTCTTAACCAAGCCGCATCAGCAGCTAATATGGCAACTACCACTTTTTGTAATTTTTTCAAAGAGCATTACCGTGTCACTTTCATGGAATATGTAACCGAAATACGAATTGGTCATGCTTGTAAGTTGTTAGGCAATCCCACAAAAAACATTGTAGAAGCTGCTTATGAAAGCGGATTCAATAATCTTGCAAACTTTAACCGGCAATTTAAGAAATTAAAAAACATGACACCTTCCGAATATCGCAGAATGCTGGAGACATGATCAGGATCTTGAGCACGGATTAATTATAGATCAATTTCCGGATGCAACATTCTGGGTGGCGGAAACACCCACCGGCAGAGAAGAGAAATTGAATCTCAAATCTTAAACCTCAAATTTCAACTCCTAACTCCTCATTCAGGCATACAATCCGCCATCCATTAAAATATTTTCCCCGTTGATGTATGCTCCTGCCTCAGATGCCAATAATACTATCAATCCTTTGATATCATCGTTGTTAGCCATCCTCCCCAGCGGAACTTTTTTACAATAATTTTCCACAAATTTTTCCGGCTGATTATTAAACAGACCGCCGGGGCTTATACAATTAAACCGGGTGTTTTTGCCCGCATGCGTTTTCGCCATAAAACGGGTGAGCATAATCAGTCCTGCATTATGAAAACAATAATCCGGAGCTATATCTCCCATCCCCGGTACTCCTTCATAATTGGAATAAACAGGCGCATACATCCCCATCATAGAACTGATATTAATTACGCTTCCCCCACCGGAATGGATTATTAAACCGGTCATTTCCCTCAAAATATTCATCATCCCCGTGGCATTTACTTTCATAGATTCATCAAACTGTTCCAGGGGTGCAGCATATCCTTTCATGGGCCGGGATACGGCATTATTAACAAAAACATTGAGTTGCCCGTACTGTTCTTTTATTGAAGTTTTCAGCGCAAGAACGGATGCATTATCCGCCTGATCCACTCTCATGGCATACACGTTCAATCCTTTTTCCCGAAACGCTGCCGCCACCTCTTCGAGGGTATTAATGTTTCTTGAGGCTATGATTACTGTGGCGCCCGCTTCTCCCAACCCTTCTGTTATACTTCGACCATAACTACCCGCACCACCGGTAACTAAAGCAACCTTGCCTTTTAAATTGAACAACTCTTGTACATTCATACCCTACTTTTTAAATGAATAATTTTTCCTCCGCTATTTCTGCTTTCTTCAGCAGCAATAATCGTATTAATAATATTTCTGGTTTTCTTAAAATCCAGTCTTGATTCTCCTTCCAGAACACTTCTCAAAAATTCAATGATATTATCTCTGAACATGGAATAAGAATTTTTTATTTCTGCCATGCACCAGTTATTTCGTCCGAAGTAGGTTAACTGGAAGGTTCCCGATATTTCCATAAACAAATGAATCGTTGCCGGTAAACTATTTCGGAAACAGATGTGCACCACATCTCTACCAGTTTCTCCAATATGTTGCACGGTAGCAACCTCAGGATCGTCTAACGTAGCGCAGAGTGCTTCTACCATATGTACGCCATATTTCAACCATTCTTTTTTCCCCACAGCGGTTACCAGTTCGAGCTTACCTAAGGAAGCAATATCCTGCTTTACAACTCTGCACTCATTAGCATAGCGCATGGAAGAGCAGGACATAATAAACTTTCCGGAAGAAGATTGTTGTTCAAACCAGTCTAAGTCCTCCCTTTTTATGGCTAAAGGCTTATCAATAAAAACAGGAATGCCGGCTTCAATAAACGGCTTAGCCATCTCTACGTGAAATTCCGCATCATCACGGGCAAGCATAACCGCATCTATTTTCCCGATCATGTCTTCTGCCCTCTTTACAATATTTTCAATACCTGAGGAAGAAGCAATACTTTCTGAAATGCCTGCATCCTGCGTCCAAACATGTGTTACCCTGCCATCAGGAATTCCAAGGGTATCTTCATTAGCCCTAAGATAAGCTGCAACTGCAGGATATCCAACTCTGCTGATCTCTTCCGCATCATATTTTCCATTAATAATAGACGACCAGGAATAAGGATGGGCATTACCGGAACTCATTCCTATTATTCCGATTTTTATCATTTGAGATTTGAAATTTAAGATTTGAAATTTGTTCCCATAGTTACAAAGGATTGCGGATCATATAGGATGGTTTATAGTCTCCGCGGTCTGACGCTCCTTTTGTCGCGTACCGACCGCTACACTTTCACATTTTCACATTTTCAAATTACCTCAGCCATCCCATCTTATCCCAGTAAGGCAAATCCAAAAATTCCGGATTAGGATATGCGAGTAATCTGGCTCTCTCCAGAAAGTCCTGCTGTAAATAACTTCCGTTTGCTGCAACCAAGGATTGCTCCAAATAGGCAACTTTATCTATACCAATCAATACGGACGATACCTGAGAAAATGACAAAGCAAACTTGATTGCCAAATCAGGCAGGGTTTTAATTTGATCGTTCAACAGGGAGTAAAACTGTTGAATATGATTCTCCACAGAAGCCAGGTTTTCATGCAATCCCTTACCTCTATTGCTTAACAACCCCTTCATCAACACAGATCTAATCACAATCCCAACTCCATAGCGGAAAGCCAGATCAAATAATTCAAATTGTCGTTGGTCCAACAGATTAAAGGGAAGTTGAACTACATTCCATACTCCAGACTCAATAGCCATTTTTGTTTCAGCTATTGAATACGTGGAAACACCGATTGCCCTTACTACCCCGTTTTGTTTCAGTTTATCCATTTCCTCCGCAATATCACCCCTTTTCAGAATTTCCGTATCAGCCTGATGGAGCATATAAATATCAATATAATCCGTCTGCAAAGCTTTCAGGCTTTCCTGCAAAGAATCTCTGATCAGTTTTCTAATACCAGCCTCATCGGGCAATAATCCATCATCTGTCCGGAAATGCCTGCATTTTGAAGCAATAACAACACGGTTTCTGCAATCTTTAAATGCCTTACCCATTCTCTCTTCACTCTTACCATACATCCGGGCAGTATCAAAAAAATTAATCCCTTTGTCTAATGCCAGGTGTAACAAATCAATCGCATCTTTTTCCACAAGCATATCTTCTTCGCCATTGATCCCTATGCCATAGGGCATCCCGATTTCAACGCCTCCAAAAGCGATTTCTGAAACTTCTATACCTGTATTTCCCAAAACCCGCTTATTCATCTCCTATTGTTTTTCTAAATAAGAGTGGCTTTGCGATGGATTCAAATCCCTAAAAGCCCCCATTAATGAAGCGAAATAATTGGTCAATCCCACCACATCAGCGCCAACACTTACAAACTGATAGCCCATTTCATTGAGTTGTCTCAGATTGGAAGGACTGCCAACAGTACCGGCAAATTTCTTGTATTTCTTAGCCAGATTCGCAATTAGAAGTCGGGTTTCAACCAATTTAGGATGATCCCAGACCGCGGGCGCCCCGATACCCTGACTAAAATCTCCCGGACCGAAAAACAACATATCATATCCCGGTAAAGCGGCAATAGCTTCCAACTCTTGCAGGGGCTCGGGATCCTCAATCTGTAAAATAGTAAATCTTTGTTCGTTGGCATCTTTCAGATAGGTTGTAAAATCAGCCCCTGAATAGCCACCATCTGCATTACCGCCATCAATCGCTCTTCTGCCCACTGGATGAAACCGGGTGTGGTGAACAATTTGTTTGGCATCTGCCAGGCTCATTATATGAGGCACCATGATGCCGGTGGCATCTAACTCAAGAGGTTTGATATAGTTATTATATGCACCACGCGGCACGCGCACCAGCAGATCGGCATCATGTGCTTTTGTGGCCCAAACCGCAGCTGCCAGTTGCGACCAATCCTGGCCAATATGCTCCTGATCTACCCACACACAATCAAATCCCGCTAAAGCAGCCATTTCACAAATCCGGGGATCCGTAAGATTGATTTTAACGCAGCTCACGGTATTGCCTGCCCGCAGTAACTGAAGAACCCTGCTTTTGCGCATTTGAATCATAGTTTATTTTATTTTTTCTTTTGAACAAAACAACAACCGGTCTGCATAACTTAATATCACTCCCGCAACAACACCTGTTAAGAGGGATACAGGCATAATCCATAATACCGTAATTCCAAAGATATTCCAAAAAGCCACGGCAATGGCGATAGCTACCGAAAAAATCCCGGCCAAAAACGTAGCTCTACCGGTAGCAAAAGGTACAAAAAGAGCCATGAAAAAAAGCACAAATAACGGCGCCACAAATAAGTTCACCACTTTCATAATCACATCTAATAAATTACCGGGCACTGCATCCACAAAAAAACTCAGCGCCAATACGATCATCCCGGTCAGGTAGGAGAGTTTCTTCACCTGTTTTAAAGGATCCGGAGCCGGTATATCTTCACTTCGAAATCGTTTTATGATATCCTCTGCGATCACAGAGGAAACACTATTTAATCCAGATGACATACTGGACATTGCTGCTGCGAGCAAGCCGGCAATAACCAGTCCGGATACCCCAGGAGGTAATCCAATCATAATAAAGCGGGGGAACAAAGTATCGGCCTGTTCATTCATCGTTTTACCTGCCAGCAGAAAATCCTGATTATGATGGTAGAAAGCCAGCATAGCCAGCCCCACTAAAGCAAGCAGGATATATGCAATTACATTGGAATATAACGATATACCGAATGATTTGCGCGCAGCACGAACATCCTGAGTAGACAAATATCGTTGTATTGCCATCTGATCAGAGCCCGAGGTGCATACATACCACGAAAACAGAACCAACATAGCATTGCCTATGGTAGTTCGTTCTAACGGATCAAAACCCAAACGAAACTGATCCCAGTGCGATAGCCATTCAGATGGAAATATCGCCGTAAATGATCCCAACTGTACACATACCACCACGATGCTTAACAACGCTCCTCCCAGAAAAATAAACGATTGAATCACGTCGGTTACTACCACTGCTTTCAAACCTCCCATTGAAGTGTAGAAGATGGTGATAACAGTGAGTAATGCACCAATATAAGGAACATAAGTGCGGTCAAATTGTATTACAGAATGCAGGGCTATATCCACAGTAACATAAATAATAGTTGCCATCCATAATAATCGCAGTGAGAGAAACATGAAAATAGCAAGCATCCGTACTTTCAATCCCAGGTTTTGTTCCAATATTTCATAGGCGCTGGTTACGTTCATTTTCATAAAACGCGGAATCAGCCACCAGCCCACAATATAATATACAAAAGGAAATGCAAGGATCCCTGTAAAGATTGCCGGACCATGCAGAATCATTTCGCCGGGATAGGTAAGATAACTCAGGGTACTCATCAGAGAGGCAAAAAGTGATATTCCAACGGCAGTGGGATTCATTTTCCGACCTCCTAACAAGTAATCATCCTTCGTTTTGTTTTTACGGGAATACAACCATCCTATAAAGATCATGCCCCCGCCATAAGCCAATAAAACGATCCAGTCGAGAATAGTAAGTTGTGCTGCAGCAATGGGAATTTTAATCAGGTGAAAAACCATCAATTAATTTTTATTATATCAAACATCTGTTTCAGATATTAAGCTAAACGGGCAAAACCTGGCCTGGCAACTGATCCATTTAGTTCAGATTCAAGTGTACCCGCTTTAATAATGTTTTCAATTTCTGAAAACGTAACCTGTAATGCTTCCGCCAATTTTGAAATATGCGTCTCTTTATGAGCGTACATTAAATAAAAAATAGACGAAACCAGAAATCCTTTTTCCAGCATCTTACGAATATAAAGTGTTTTCACTGCTTGTGCATTTTCTGCCGATTGAAAGCTTATGGTCGGCGAAGAAGGCATACCACCTATTTCTATGTTGCACAACGGATAGCTATTAGCCATTCCCTTCAGCACCTGTTGAAATTCCAATCCTTTTTCCCATACTTCCTGTTGTATATTTAAATCCTTCATTTTTTTCAGAACAGCTAATGCCGCCGCTGTACCAACACCATCTGTCCAATAGCTGGAAGATATAAAACTGCTCTCAGCGCTATTCATTACTTCCTCCCGTCCGATTACAACCGAAAAAGGGAAACCATTGCTCATGGCTTTAGCATAGACTACGATATCCGGCTCGACACCTATTTTAGATAACGCTCCCGGAAAGCCATACCGAAGTCCGCTTGTTATTTCATCCACAACAAGCACAGCGCCTCGTTGTTTACACTTTTCCTTAATCTTTTGTAGAAAATTATTCTGAGGAAACTGGGAACGCATAGGCTCCATCACCACCACAGCAAAATTATCCCCCAATTGTTCCACCGCCTTTTCAAAAGACGACCAATCATTGTATGAAAAAGGAACCGAGGTTCCCGCCAACTCTCTGGGAACTCCTTTAGGCTCTAATCCGGGCAAAAGATGTCCGCTGAGCGCATCGCCATCTCCAATATTAGCGGCAAGATACCAATCGTGCCAGCCGTGATAACCACAAAAAGCGACTCCGCTTTTTCCTGTTGAGGCCCTGGCTAAACGAACGGCCATTGCCATGGCTTCTCCCCCGCCCCGCGCATAACGAACTTTCCCTGCCCACGGATGCAGTTGCAGTAATAATCCTGCTAATTCTATTTCTTGTGGATTAACCAGAGAACAATAGGTACCTGCATTTAATCGCCGTTGTACTGCACCGTTTACTTCGGGATCGGAATAGCCCAATAACACTGCGCCTATGCCTCCTGCAAAATCAAGATAACGCTTACCCTCCATATCCCACACCTCGCAACCCTTACAGCGGGAAAAATAGGAAGGCCAATATTTAGGATCGTACATCTCGGCGCGCTTGGATAATAATCCGGTACCTGCAGAAATTTTTTTCAGCGCTTTATTCCATAATACAATACCTGAATTATCCTCTTTTTCCAAAGACTTTGAAAGATGTGGCTGCAGCAACTTTAAAGCGTTATTGAAAAAAATATCTTTTATGTCTGATTCCGACAACCCTTCATCTCCACAAGCTTCACAAAGTGAGAGCAAAGATTCTATCCCCACCAAAGTCATATCATTTGTGGTAGGAGGCTGGTATTCTTTTTGTAACACTTCGGGGTGAAGCCAAAAGAAATAGTTGCCGGTGGTAACGCAGCGACCCCTCATTTCACTGACCGCAAAATCGGACCCCCATAAAATACGTTTCGGACCTAATATCCTGATTGCCGCCTGAAATGTTGCGGTCTCACAAATAGCAGAAGTATCCACCACCACGTTATCAATATCAGAGATAGCGTGTAATCCGTTGCGGGCGTTTCGGTAATTGAAGCTGCGCGCTACATGCGCCAGGATCAATTGTACCCGGGGATAGGCGCGGCATAACCTACGTATTTCTTCCTGGTTGTTTTTATCATCTATGGCACCGTCCTGAACGATATGCAGCATCATTATGCCTTTTATTTCGTGCAATATTTCCCACATCCATTCCGGCGCATACTCAGTTATGGATGCATTCATGGTATCCGGCCGGGAAGCATAACAATGATATACCTTGATCCCACAAAACAAACCCGTCCTTAATTGTTCCGCTACCTTAACAGGGTCATCTGCCGGCGAAACCACCATCAAAGACCGGCTGAACTCTGTTCCATTTTTCCGGATCTCCTCTCCTACCCATTCATTCATTGCATCCCGATCGGCGGTTTTCCGTGGTAGTCCAAAATAAAGTCCATGAATCTTCCTTGCGGGCATGTAACGTTGCAAATTGTTACAATGTTCCTGACAACCCAGTTGATCTATGCCGGTTAAAAACGACCATTCCCCTTTGGGGAAATGTGCTGCGCGATAGGGATGAGCATGAATATCAAATACCTCACCGGGGACAAAGTCTTTGAGTTTTTCGGCAAGTTCGATATCTGTATTATCCAGGGAAGTCTGAAAAATCATAGCGTTTTATTTGGCTTGTTTATATCCCCAACCGGGTCAGGGAAGAACACAGAATAATACGAAGCCGGAGACTTTGCGTATCCGGCCCACATTAATTATTAACAGGCGCCCGATCACAAATTTTCAAAATGGCATAGGCAGCAGATGCCTGCACATCCGCATCGTCGGCAACAACGCCAACAGGCAATTCATTTCTCAACCACTGTTGCAGCAAAGGCAAATCGGCGTCTGTTCCCTTTGCCATCAAAGCATTGGCTATTTCTATTCTTACGGCTTTTGAACCGGCAGTTGCGTTTTCCAGCAACTCATTACGCAGCCGTTGATACTTTTCTGTTTTTGTATCTCCTGCCT
Organism: uncultured Terrimonas sp.; assembly: GCA_964518685.1. Classification (GTDB taxonomy): domain Bacteria; phylum Bacteroidota; class Bacteroidia; order Chitinophagales; family Chitinophagaceae; genus Agriterribacter. The sequence continues at coordinate 5,539 of CAZFGP010000029.1, read as the reverse complement.
CTGCCAGTATCACCGCTGTCGTTAAAAAATTAAGCCTTCCATCGGCATCTTCAGGCATATCTAATACCTCGTCGGCCAACGTATTCCAGGCTGCCTTATCCATACCGCCGATATAGCGCAGAACGTAAGCAGCGATTTTACGCAACATTATATCTGCTTCCGGATTGGCTATATTGTGTAAAAAATAAGCCTGTGCATTAGCCATAGCGCTATCACCGGTATATGCAACCGCCCAATTGGCATATGCCCGTAAAGCGGGAGTCCCGTCATTCAGCGCCGCCCTGGTTTCTACCGGATGACTTACATAAGGTGATGTTATTAATTTACCCAATGTCTCTGCTGCGTGGATTCTGTCTTTACCTGCCGTATCCGCAAAAGCCTGAAGAATATTACCGTCATACTTTTTTCTTTCCTCACCATCCGATAATTGTGCTAACACCCGCCAGATTCCGATACGATACGGAGACTGACCAATGTACTTTTGCTCTTCTGCTTTAAATGCTTCTTTAACCCGCATTGGATGCCCTGCCCATATCAGGAATTCTGCCGCATGCACTTTCACCCATTCCGACTGTGTATGCATAACCGTTTGAAGCGTATCAACCGCTTCTTTTTTCCAATCATCTATGGACATTAGTTTTTCTTTTGACACAGAGTTGCAGGCTGTACACCATAAAATCACTGCCATACCACATTGCAGCCATTTCATCATTATCGTCAGTTTAAACGTACAATTTCCACTTCCTACCAAATGTACAGCCAGGAAGCCGGACGGATTGGTATTTTACCCTATAAATATGGTACTTTTTTTCATTACCGGGCAATTTCGTTTTCTCCCCCGGCGGTTGCGTTTCCATTTTTCTTTATCTTTAATCCTATGATAAACACCTCAAGGAAGATTGTTCCGCCAATCGGCCGTTTTATTGATCCGCTGACCGACTTCGGCTTCAAAAAAATATTCGGCTCTGAGCCCAATAAGGATTTGCTGATTGCTTTTCTTAATGAACTCTTTAAAGGAAATAAAGTAGTAAAGGACCTGGTATATAACCCACAGGAAAACAGCGGACCCGCAAGATATTACAGAAAAACCATTTTTGATCTCACCTGTACCGGCGCCGATGGCGAAACCTTTATCATTGAAATGCAGCGGGCAGAACAACAATTTTTTATAGACAGGGCTGTCTTCTATACTGCCGGCAAACTGTATGAGCAGGGACCAAAAGGGAAAAAAGACTGGGACTACAGGCTGAAGGAAGTTTACCTTATAGCAGTGATGGACTTCAACTTTAACGGCACCTTGCCCGGGAAATACCTGCACCGCGTACGGTTAGCAGAGAAAGAAACCGGTCAAACCTTTTATAATAAACTGGGATTTATATTTTTAGAACTGCCTAACTTTAACATAGGAGAAAAAGATATAAAAACTGATCTGGAACGCTGGCTATATGTGTTGCGCAACATGAGTAAATTTCAAAAAATTCCGGTAATTTTACACAAGAGAATATTTCAGAAGTTGTTCCACATCTCAGAAGTAGCCAATTTAAAAAAGGAGGAATATATGTTGTACGAACGAGCACTTATGGATAAATGGGATGCATACGCTGTAAAGAAAACAGCGAGAGAAAAACTGGCGAAAGCTATGGAAGAAGGCATGGAAAAAGGTATAGAAAAAGGTGCTGCACAAAAAAGTTATGAAGTTGTAAAAAAGTTGCTGTCGGCAGGGAGATTCACCATAACGGAAATAGCCGACTTTGCCGGTGTTAGCGAAAACTTTGTGCGGAATGCTAAAAAAAGAGATAAATAGTGCATATCTTTAGTCTTTCCTTTAATCTTTGCTGCCAGAATGCAGGGTGCAGGGTGCAAAGCTCATGTTTCAGGGGGCAGTAGTTTGGCGTTTCGGTTTTAGTTTTGGGTTAATAGCTGCTGAAAGTTTATTGCTGATGGCCGACTGCCTACAGCCTCACGCTTTTCCCCTTTCCTCTGCAAGCCGCTGCATGTATTTTTCTTTTGCTTCTTTATCTTCCTTCGCCGATTCTCCCCAATAAATCAGTCCTAATGCTTTTCTGGTTCTGTCGGCAGTTGTATTGGGTCCTGCCCTGTGAATGGTAAGAGCATGGTGTACCAAAAGATCGCCTGGGTTTGCAGGAAATGCCATTTCATTTTTCAAATCATCTTCAGTTCCAAAATCAACGATATGTTGAGAAAAGCCAAGGGTAGAACTTCGTCCATGTGCTCTCATACCATTCAGATGAGAGCCTCTTACATATTTTACACAACCATTTTCTTCATCCACTTTTTCTAAAGCCAACCACATTGTAAGCGCCTGCTGCGGATTCAGCATAAAATAATAACCATCCTGATGAGGCGGCGTGGATTTTCCTATCCTCGGAGGCTTATTGAAATATTCTACCGTCTTGCAAATAACATCTTCACCCAGCAAAGTCTTAGCGATTGTCTCGAATCTACTGTTCACCGCCATTGCTTTAAAATAGGAATCGTACTTCTCCAGGTCCTGCATTTGCTTAAGCGTAGCAACATCATTCTTGTCTTCATAGAAATAATGGTTGGGCGACATGGCAGGTTTCACTTCCCGGATAAACCGGCGAAGATTATCATTCAAAACTTCTATTTCTTCCGGCGAAAGAAAACCGGGAATATATACGTATCCTTCTTTGTCAAAAGAGGACTTTAATGATTGTATATCCATTGTTGATATCAATTTTTTTATTGGTTAAATTTCAAAGAATACAAATCAGCATCTTTCAAATAAATCTTCAGTTTCACCGTTTTTCCTTCCAGCGGGGAAACATCTTCCTTTCCATTCCATGATACAATACGTTTGATCTCATTGCCGATAATTTCCCGGGCATCATTAACTGTGTATCCCGGTATCGGTCGTCCCTTAGCATCGAGTATTTCAATTTTCACATATCCCGCTGCTGAAGTAGCGTAGTTGATCTCCAGTTCTCTCCCTTTAAACACAAAAGGTTTTGTAACTACCTCTCCTTCTTTAAAATTTCCCTTAAGAGATGCAAATCCATCGAGACGTAAAGCATACCTTTTTATATGGGCCGTAGGCTGGGCATAGCTTTCGTTTACATAGACCGACAGTTCGGTTGGACTGGTCTGCACCACGTTCAATACGGGATAATTAGATCTCGATACCCAGTTTTCCAGTCCGATCTCAGGACGGATAAAAGATTGCATAAAAGTCCTGTCATATACCGATCCACCCCGCGTACTCATAAAAACGGCATCCGAACAGTCTTTGAAATAGTTAGGATTAACATTCAGCGTTTTGGCCTGCTCTTCCGTTAGCACCTGCCGGTTGGGCATGAATCGGGCGCAAATAGACAAGTAGATATGGGGAGCCCTGAAATAAGGGCTGGTTTGATTAGTATATAAGTGCTCAAAAGGCGTATTGCCAAAAGTCATTTTAACCGGCGCTGTCCAGTGTATAAAATCTTTAGAAGTAGTTCGGCTTACCGACCTGAAACCTTTATACTGTGAAAAACCTCCGTCGCTCCAGGTGCGGAAATAACACACGTATTGTTGTTCGCTCTCTGACCAGAAGGCTACATTTTGAGAATCGAAAACACCAGTTTTATATACAGCAGAATCCTGAATTTTTTGCCAATGAATCCCATCTGCGGAAACGAAGCCAAACAAGCCTGTTCTATCTGTTCCGCCTAATGCCTTAAATCTTTCTGACGCTTTTGCGTTGGGGTTTTTATCAAGAAAGGGGCTGAAATTATGCGTTGCAGGCGCTACATGCGCCAAAATAACATTATTATTTGTCGTGCCCTCTATCGTATAAATTCCGAGGTTGGGCTTCCTCCAGTTAATACCGTCCGATGATTCTGCATAGCAGGTTACTTCATCTTCATTACCGTCTTTGCCTGCACTCCGTATGCCCCTGTAAAAAAGTTTAAGTTGCGTTCCATCTTTAATAATAGTGCAATACCCGCTAAAATTTCCCTCCCAGGGGTTATCGAACTTTAGAACCGTTCCTTTGTTTTCCGGAGAATGAAGTTGCTGGGTAACATTGTTTAATTTTTCTATCAAATACTGATCAACAAAGAGTTCCCGGTTACTTCCTAACTGCAATGGCCCGACCGTCTGCGCAAATAGCTGCGTCCGGGCAAGACAAATACATAGAAAACATAATAGTAGATTCCTTCGAACAGTCATAGAACTTACTTTATAGAAGTTATTAATCTGCGTAATTTCATCAGCTCTTTTGTAATGACCATTCAACTTACGGATTCTTTCATTTACGGATGGTACTTATTGAAAACAAATCCTGATGTTCGGCGATTAGTCTCCGATTATTTGCATTTTATTTTATCTCAATTATCGTTCCGACAATATACCTGATCCCATCTTCTTTATTAAAATAATAAGTCACCAAAACCCGGTTCTCATCTAACTGTACCGGCCATGTGTAGCCGATATCTCCACTGCCGCCATCTTCACGTAAGACAATTTCAGGAGCTGTTTTGAAATCAGTACATTCGGCATTTAATATCCGTGCTCTGATACCAAAAGGTTGATGTCTGTAACCATAGGTTAGTAGTACACGGTTATCGGGTAAACGTAGGGCGTTCAACGGATGTCCCTGAAATCCCATGGATTCCCATTTGAACGTTTTTCCTCCGTCTTTTGAACGCGCGATCACTGCCTGATCGTCAAAATTAGCGGTCCGCAGGAAACCAACAATATCTCCTTTGGGGGTTTCATATACCGATGCTTCGTTAAAGGATACCTTGGGGTCTTTAGCTACTTCCCCTGAGTATTCCCATGTTAATCCCTTGTCTTTCGAAGTAATCAAATAATTAGAGGTCTTCTTTTCACTGTCACTGGCGGCCACTATCCATAAAATCCGACCATCCTTTGCTTCATATAATGCTCCCCGGTTATAAGCCGGTACTTTTTGTCCGTAAGCATTATAGTTTCGTTCGGGTGCAATATGCGGAGGATAATAAGGCCCCTGCCATGATTTTCCTCCATCGGCAGACCTAACCAGGTAGCCTCCCAAAAAGATATAATCGGACCCGAAATACGGTTGTTTCAAATTTTTCATCCCTTCTGCACTCACTTTTTGCCAGCCGTAGCTTGCGCAAAGAATAGTTCCATCTTTTAGTTGCAACATACAAGGATCCTGCGATCCGCCAAAAGCATGGGCATAGATCAATTCCGGATCTTTCGTCCAATGTTCTCCATCAGTGGAACGCACCGCAACCAGATAGCTGTTATGATCTGAATGGCTATTCCCCTTTTCGCCGAATATCCTCCGGTTGGGCGCTCTTCGGAAAGCTACCAATAATTCTCCGTCCGGTTTTTTTACTACAGAAGGAAAGGAACTGTAAAAGGCAGAGTCACTGTAGATCAATACATCTTTAATTTTCTGTACGCCTGGAACACTGTTCTGAGCAGTAGAGCTATTACTTATGAAAAAGTAAAGAACGAAAGTAAATAATAAAGTAAGTTTTTTTCTTTTCATCATGATTGCTGTTATTTTTTTCAAAAATATTTAGAC
>CAZFGP010000028.1:0-31400 GCA_964518685.1 uncultured Terrimonas sp. | reverse complement strand
TTACTTTGCGAACAAACACTTTATTGCAACATCGAGGTAAGGAGGTCTGAAATTATGCTCTTATGCGTATTGAGTTGGAGGGTTGCCGCTGTTGGGTGTTATCACCAACAGCAAAGTTTTGTGGAGAACATTACAAAATGCGCTGCTAATATCTCCGCTAAATGCTATGCTGGAGGAGTCGTTAAGACAGAGGAACAATCAATTCTTGCCCATCATTACAAACATTAAAATGGCCGCTGCTGCCATCCCTAAAAATGTAATCCATAAAAATGCTTTTGAAAGTGCGCCACTTTTGTACTTTCCCATAATTTTTTTGTCAGAAGATATTCTGATAACCAAAAAAATAAGTGGCACTGCTGCTATTCCGTTTAACACAGCTGCATAAACCAACGCTTTAACGGGACTGATTCCTATAAAATTAATGGCCAGTCCAATAATGGTGGCGATGGTGATAATTCCATAAAATCCATGCGCCTTCTTCAATTTTACATTAAATCCTTCCTGCCAGTTCACTGCTTCTGCAACGGCATAAGCTGCAGACCCTGAAAGGATAGGTACCGCCAGTAAGCCAAGTCCTATGATTCCGACAGCGAAGATAAGCTTGGAGGTGAAGCCCGCATGTGGGAAGGATTGTACCAACGGTTCAAGGGCTTTCGCTGCATCGGCAGCCGTATTAATGTCTGTTGTTCCACTGGTATGAAGCACCGCGCCGGCAACTGCCATTATGCTCCAGGTTGTGATTTCTGAAACGATCATTCCTGTATTATTATCCACTCGCATATTGTGGATATATCTCTTGTGCAATTTGGGTAAACCATTTCGGATTCTGTTTTTATCTTTTAATTCTTCTACCTCCTGAGAGGCTTCCCAAAAAAACATGTAGGGCGAAATAGTGGTGCCCAGTACTCCGGTTATGATAAATAGAAACGCAAAATTAAATTCAATGTGAGGGATAAAACTCGCTTTCAAAACATCAAACCAGGATAGATTGATGATAAACACGGTTATTGGATATGCCAGTAGAGAGATGGCTAACCATTTTAGGATTCGCGCATATAAACGGTATGAAGTGAATATTTCGAAGATGAGAATTGTTGCCGTAAATAACAAGGTCCAAACAGCAAATGGAAATGGTATAATCAACTTCGCTGCTGCTGCCATTGCTCCAATGTCGGCGCCAATATTAATGGTATTGGCTATCAAAACAATTATTACAACCGAATACAGAACCTTTTTATTGTAGTTTGCCTTTATTACAGAAGCAATACCCTTGCCGGTTACCAAACCTATCCGTGCACATGCTTCCTGAACAGCTATCATAAACGGGAGCATATAAACGGCTGTCCATAATTGTCCAAAACCAAATTGGGCGCCTGTCTGAGAATAAGTGGCAATCCCGGAGGGGTCGTCGTCAGCAGCACCGGTCACTAATCCCGGTCCCAATACAGATAAGAATTTACCAAATCGGGTTTGTTTTTTCTTTTTATGCTGTTTCCCTTTCATGCATGAGTTTTAATTAAAGGTACAACAGATCTTTGCTCTTATTCGTATGGAGTTGTGGGTTTGCCGCCATTGAGTGTTATCATCAACGGTTCTGAGAATAAGATAATCAATTTATAGTAATTACTTTTTGAGTCTGACGATTAAAAAGAGATGCTTAATATTTTACGCTGTCATCTAAATTATACTCTGTGCTCTTGATGATTATATCGTTTTTATAAATGCCATCACTCTCCTTTTTCCCATTTGCATACCAGCGAATAAAATTCCCGTTTAACATATCATTGCTGTAATGCATTTCGCTGAGTTTGTTGCCATCGGTGTCCCATATCGTCCAAACACCGGTGCGTTTGCCATTTTGGAATTCGCCCTGCATGCGTTTCTTTCCATTAGGATAGAACCAGGTCCACGTGCCTTCATCTCTTCCATTCATTTGCTGTCCGTTTATTTTAGGTTGTCCGTTGCTGTACTTCCAGTCGCCGGAGCTGTATTCATATTGGACATAAATATAAATCAGCACAAGGGCATAAATGAGAAACCGGAAATACCTTAGATTTTGTTTTATGAAAGAACGATCTTTCATTGAATAATTGATTTAATCAACGATCGTACATTTGGGGGTCTCTTGTTTTATCCATTTCCAATATATAAATCCTGGATGGATGCAATACATATATATCCATCCCAAAGTTTATTATTTTTCTGTCCTGCAAATTTTTTAAATCATTATGATGCGTATCATCGTTTGTGAAAATAAAGAAATATTTGTCACTAAAGCGATCCAGCAATTTTGAAACGACCATAATATCTGAGTCGTTAAAATGCTTCTGATCATTTATTTGATCATAAGAAAAACCATATTCTTCCTCAAATATATCCGGCAACTGGTTGTGGGCTTTAAAAAAATCCGGAAGAGACTGGATTTCCCAAATGGACATATTTTCATACATAAGATATCTGTCGGCAAAGTCTGTAACAGTCATAAGTTTGATTTTTAAGAGTGTCCGCCGCCGCCCATTATGCCAAAGGCATGCAGAATGTATGGGAATAGGGCATTCATAGATTCGCGCGCTCCTTTGGTGGATCCTGGGAGAGTAAGAATAAGTGTCTTTCCTTTTACTCCTGCTATTCCCCTCGAAAGCATTGACAGAGGAGTTCGTTCCTGACCATAATTTCTTGCGGCTTCCATAATGCCGGGTATTTCTCTGTCCAATAAAGGACGGATAGCTTCCGGGGTGGTATCTCTTGGAGAAAGTCCCGTACCTCCGGTGAAAATAATCAGGTCGTTTCCGCCGGCACACAAAGATTTTACTTTTTCTGTGATCTGCACCGGTTCATCGGGTATGATGAAATAATCTGAGACTATGACCTGACAATCCTTAAGTTTCTCAATAATGGCTTTCCCTGCCTTATCCTCCTTACTACCGGATGAGATACTGTCGGAACAAACGACTACGGCGGCTTTCAGGTCCTTTCTAAAACGTTCCCTGAAGTCAGATTTTCCTCCTTTTTTCGCGGCTAATTTGACGGATTTTATCTCTAATTCCTTGTCTATTGGTTTCAGCATATCGTACATGGTAAGCGCTGTTATCATAGCCCCGTGCATGGCCTCCACTTCCACGCCTGTCTTGTAAATGGTATGTACTTCCACCGTCACAATAATATCCTGGTTTTCAATTTTGGAATTAATGGAGGCATATTCTATCGGTAATGGATGGCAATCAGGGATAGCATTACTTGTGTTTTTGACGGCAAGTAAACCCGCTGCGCGTGAAAATTCAAAAACGTCTCCCTTGGGAACGGTTTTATTTTTGATTGCATCAATGGTTTCCTGTTTGCTTACTGAAAGGATGGCTTCTGCAATGGCTATGCGATGACTGAAAATTTTATTTGTAATGTCAACCATAAAGAAAAGTTCGAGTTGTTATTTTCCTGCAATCTGCCGTATCATTTTCCTGAAAATAAAAAAATGAAAGGGCAGCATGGAATACCAGTAATTTCTCCCCGCAATTCCATAAGGGCGAAAAGTGGCTTCTTGTTTGAGGATACAGCGATTATTATTTTTAATGATGGAAAATTCGAGCCATGCTTCACCTGGCAGTTTCATTTCCGCAAACAGTAGCAGGCGATGATTTTCGTGATCGGCAAGAAGGACGCGCCAAAAATCTACTGATTCTCCGGTTTGCAGATCATGGGCGCTTCTTCTTCCTCTTGATAACCCAACCCCTCCAATCAGTTTATCTATCATCCCCCGCATTCGCCAGAGTAAATCTGCGCTATACCAGCCGTTTTCACCACCTATTCCAAACATTCGCCGGGATACTTCTTCAATCTTGCTTTCGTCTATTTCCAACCATTTCCGGTCTTTATAACAGCCGTGTTTAGGCACCTGAATATATTCATTAATATCAAGTTGATTCAGGCTGCTGGATTGAGCATCTTTCCAACTGGATACCACCATGTTTTCACTGATAGCGGTAAATGCAAGTTGTATGGCCTCACGATAGGGAATCATCCGCTGGGGTATGATCTCCCTGACAGAGAAATCCTTAACCACCACATCGTTTTTCATGCTTTCCACCAGTTTCCAGGCAATGGTTAAATTGGCAGAAGTGATCAAATTAATCCAGTAAGCAGAAAGTTTCTTTAACGGCACAGGGAAGGTATAGATCCATCTTTTATATCCCCGCTCTGCTGCGAATTCCTGTAAGATTTGTTTATAGGTAAGCACTTCGGGGCCTCCAATTTCAAAAAGGCGGTTGAAGGTTTTTTCATTTAATAAACATTCTTTAAGATAATATATGACGTTTCGGATGCAAATAGGCTGACATTTAGTGTTTAGCCATTCAGGAGCAATCATTACGGGTAGTTTTTCTACTAAATCGCGGATTATTTCAAAGGAGGCGCTTCCTGATCCAACTACAATACCGGCTTCAAAAATAGTATACGGAATACCCGATTGTATAAGAATATCCCGGACGTATTTTCTACCCTGCAGATGCGGCGACAGGGCATCAACGTTGCTGATTCCTCCCAGATAAATGACCTGCTTCACCTTAGTAAGATGAGCCACATTGATGAAGCAACTGGCACAGGTTTTTTCAAATTGGAAAAAGCTTTTTCTGGTGTCTCCAAGAGAGTGTATAAAATAATAGGCAGCATCAAATTCTCTTCCCGAAAATACCAACCCCGCGTCTTCAGGTTGCAGGAAATCGAATTCCAGTACCTGTACTTTGTTCAGCAACTTTTCAGAAGGCTGAAAGCGGTTGCGACTGCGTACAACACAGGTAACTTCATGACCCCCTTCCACCAGCAAAGGAAGCAATCGCATTGCTATGTAACCATTAGCGCCGGTAAGTAGAATCCTCATGCCTAAAATTTATTTTCTTTCCAGGTAAAACTATCATCTTCGAGGATTTCTTTTCCCCAAACCGGTAATTCTTTTTTTATATGTTCTACCACTTCCGTGCAAGCCTCTATTGCTGTTTTCCTGTGTTTTGAGGAAGTAAAAACAAAAAGACAGATTTCCCCTGTTTTTATTTGTCCAAGGCTGTGATAAATATGCATGCAGGTAAGCGGATATTTTGCAAATATTTCTTCCCGGATTTCATGTGCTTTTTCAATAGCCATTTCTTTATAAGCGCTGTATTCTATTGCAGCCACTTTGCCGCCATCTAAATGGTCTGCCCGAACTTGTCCGAGGAAAATACTATGACCGCCAATACCGGTTTTGGTACTGTGTTCACTAATGCTGTGTGCAATCTTCTGAGAGCTGATTGCTCCTTCCACAAATATGTTTTTATACTTCTCTTTCATAAGAAAATTCATTTACGGGAGATTGAGCATCCATAATACCTCCTCTGATTGAAAAAATATTTTTTTCAGGAAAAATTTTCCTGAGCGCTATTGCTGCCTTTATGCTTCGTACACCGGCCTGGCAAAAAACCAAAAGGTTTTGTTTTTCAGCCAATTTGTAACTTTCTTCGGCAAGAATGGACAATGGCAGAAGAGTTAACACTATGTTTCTTACTCTAGGAAGTTCAGACCTTTCTCTTACATCAACAAAGAGGGTTTGCATTGGATCTTTATTGAAAAGAGAATGAGCCTGATTCCAGTCAATGGTTTGCACCGCAGAACAGGTAAAAGAATAATCGAACTCCCGGAAAGCGGATAAAGTGTTGGGCATGTGCTGATAACACTCAGGATTATGCGTTATTTCAATATCATAAAATTGTTGATACTCGAGATTGTAACATAAAAGTTTTCCGGATAACAAAACGCCCGATCCTGACAGATATTTAATTGTCTCTGCTGCCTGCAAAGTACCAATGATCCCGGGAAGAACGCCTAATACACCCGTTTCATCGCAGTTGGGTATTTGAGAAGAATCGGGTGGAATAGTAAATAGATCGCGATAATTAAAGGCTTCACCCCGTTCGTTTTTTACATTAAAAAGCGTTACCTGTCCCTGATATTCAAAGATGGATCCGTGTACTAAAGGCTTGTTAAGTAAAACACAGGCATCATTAATCAGGTATCTGGCGGAAAAATTATCGGTGCAGTCGAGTATGATATCGTAGTGCGAAAGCAGTTCAGGGGTATTACAGGTAGAGAGAAAATCCGGAAAGGTTTCAATTTCAATATCGCTGTATTTTTTTCTCAGAATTGAAGAGATAACGGACACTTTCTTTTTTCCGGCATCCATTTCGCCAAAAAAGATCTGCCGGTTGAGATTAGATACGGATATCGTATCTCCGTCAGCAATTCCAATTTTTCCAACACCCGCTGCCGCAAGGTACATGAGTGCCGGACAGCCTAACCCTCCGCCGCCTATTACTAAAGCCGAGGAATGTTTTAGCTTGTTTTGCCCCTCAATTCCAAAACCCCGTAGATTAATTTGACGTTCAAAACGGTTCATGTTATCAATTTAACCACCTGAAAATGGCGGAAGTAAAGCTACTTCGGCATTGTCCGGAATAGCCGTTTCACCGTGTATAATTTTTTTGTTTATAGCAACAGATAATTTTATGTCTTTTAATTCCGGAAAGTGTTTATTCAGCCACACTTTTAGTCCGGTTGAGTCAGTTATGTCTTCCACTGAAAAATGCGAACCTTTCATCTTTTCCGCAGCAACGCCAAAAGCAATAACTGTAATTTTATTTTTTACTGTTGCATTTGCCATTTTAAGATATCTTTTGGTTCATTAAAGTTAATAAAACCATTCGGGAATTCCTCTTCCAGCCCATCCATTTCGATTTCCTTATGGGAAGATTCAAGAATAAGTTTCTGCATTTTTAAATGATGACTGGCTATGCAGCCCTGTACCTTGTTTTTTAATGAAACCGGATAAACGGCCAGGAGCGGATGGATGGTATTTCTGCTCTTAGCCACTGTGATACAGTTGTTTTCTGTATTTGCAATCAATCGGCTGACTACAGCAAATGGAAGAAATGGACTGTCGCATCCAAGTAGTAAAATATATTTCTTATTTGTATAATGGAATGCAGTGTGTAAAGCCCCCATTGGCCCTTTTTCAGGAATGATATCTCGTATAATCGGAACACCCCATTTATCATATCCATCTGTATTAGCAATTACACTAAAGGCATAATCGTTATATTTCAGCAACTCTATAATATGAAGGATCATAGGTTTGCCGGAAATTTCTATTAAGCCCTTGTCTCTACCCATTCGGGAGCTTTTTCCTCCGGCAGTAATAAAGATGTCAATATCATTTATAGTGCTCACTATAATAAAAATTTAACCGATGCCACGCTTAGAACCGTTGCAAGCGCGTATTTCATAGCCGGAGCAGTGTATTTATGAGAACCCCAATATCCTCCTGCAATACCACCTGCGAGGGTGAGGGGCATCAGTATTTCAAAATGAGGAAGCCATGTAAATCCGGATAATCCGGAGCCTGCCAATCCTGAAACGGAATTCAAAAAGATAAAAAGGGCGCTGATAGCCGCTGTTTGCTTTAAATTTGACCATCCCAAAAGGATCAGAATAGGTGAAAGAATAATACCGCCGCCTATGCCTACCAATCCCGAAACAAAACCAATAGTCAAACCCAGAGCCGGCGCCATCCATAATTTTCGTTCCACCGGTTTTGCTTCATTCAGTCTGAAAATATTAAAGAGCCGCGATATAGGGAGCAGCAGCAGTAAGCCGAGAATTTTTTGGTAAATCTTTATATCAAGTACAAACATTCCACCCAAAAATGCCGCAGGCACGGAAAAAAGAATCAGGGAAAGAAATAATTCTTTTTGAAAAGAACAGGTGGTACGAAAAGTGAGAAAGGAAATACCTGAAACGCCAATGTTAAGTAACAGGGCTGCAGGACGAACTTCTGCCGGAGCAAAACCAAAGAGCGTAAGCAGTACAATATAGCTGCTCGCACCGCCATGACCTACGGAAGAATAGAGAAATGCTGCCAGAGGCATAAGTATCATCAGAGCGGTAATGGCATTATTTTCTATCATAATTTTACCAATAGTAAGTTTCTACGAGTTCTCCTTTACACTTCAATTTGTCGTTTTCATGTAATAGTATGAAAGCATTCGCATCGGCAAAGGGCAGCAGATTAAATGAATCCTGTCCGCTTAAAATGGTTACGACCCCGTTTTTTACCTGAGCTTTAAGAATATTTGATAGCGGTGTTTTTTTCTCCCAGTCATGGGCAATGGGAAGCAGGGTTGAACAGGAAAAAGAATCCAAATGGCCGGAGAGCGACAGTAAAGAAGGTTTTATATACTGGTTAAAGCAGGTAACAGCAGCAGCTGGATTACCGGGTAAAGCAAAGATTAACTGTTCTCCTTTTTTACCGGCAAACAAGGGCTTTCCAGGTTTTTGTTTCACTTTATAAAAGAGAGGTTTTACTCCTTCTTCTAAGAGCGTCTGATATACAAAATCATATTCCCCTACTGAAATACCACCAGATAGGATCAGCACATTAGAATCTTTAAGAGAAGAAGAGATTTGGTGTTTTAACTCTGCAGGACGGTCCTTAATGTGAACAGATTTTATATCTGTAATTCCCAGTAGCCTGAGATAAGCGGTTATGGAAGCCTCGTTGGAATTGTAAATCATACCGTCTGGCAATGACTTCCCCGGTTCAATCAACTCATTACCCGTAACGATTACTTTCACTCCCGGTTTTTGAAAAACACTGATCTCTGTAATACCTGCGGAATGCAGCAGAGCAATAACTCCCGGAGTAATAATAGTGTGAGATTTAATAATCACTTCTCCGGATTTGCATTGGGCCCCGCGAAGGCGGATATTAACCCCCTTATGAAAATCAGCGTGATTGGAAATAGTAAGCCGGCCTTCCTGAACAGTTGTTAGTTCCTGTTGTATTACCGTATCTGCGCCAGCGGGTATGGGTGCACCGGTAAAGATGCGGGCAGCTTTGCCTTTTTGCAGAACATATTTAGTAGCATCACCAGCCGGAATATGAGTTGTTATCTCGTAATGGTTTTTTCCCTCATCATATTGAAATGCATACCCATCCATTGCGGAATTATTGAATGAAGGCACATCAATAGGTGCAATGATATCTTTGGAGAGGGTTCTCCCTATTGATTCGGTAACCAATAGTTTTTCATCCGGCAGGCTTCGAATGTTTTCCCTGAGTATCATTTTTGCTTCTCCAACACTTATCATAACGGTTCATTTTATCCGCCAATATCAATCATGCTGCGGTTTATAATTTGGTCGGTTTCTGTTTGCAGGTATCCGTTTTTAAATTGCCCACCCATTACGGCGTGTTTGTTTTTTACCGATGCAAGGATCAGTGAACTGATGTCCTGATTATTTCTCAGCGCTTCAAGCAAATTCATTTCCTCCCTGCCAAACAAACAGTTCTTCATCTTTCCGTCAGCAGTCAGCCGAAGCCGGTTACAATCTCCGCAAAACGGATGGCTCATAGTGGTAATAATTCCAAAACTTCCGGTATATCCATTCACTCTATAGTTTTTTGAGGTACTATGGGCAGGGTCGTCCAGTTTTTCGTAAGTAAATTGCAAGCCAATCTGCCGGAGTATTTCTTCATAAGTGACCACCCGATTTTTATGCCATCCGTTACCGGAAAATGGCATGTATTCGATAAACCGGATATGAACCGGATGGTATTGCGTCAACGCAATAAAGGATGGGATTTCATGGTTGTTTACGTCGCGCATAACCACGCTATTCACCTTCACCTTAAAATTATTTTGCAGGAGTAAATAAATGTTGGTAAGCACCCTTTCATGATGGTCTCTTTTTGTAATCGTTGAAAAGGTGTTGGGACTTAATGAGTCCAAACTCACATTTACGGTTTTCACCCGGGCATTTGCGAGTTCCTCAATATATTCATTTATCAATACGCCATTGGTGGAAAGGGCCAGTTCAACCGGAAGCCGGGAGAGCAGAAGAATAATTTTACGAAATTCTTTTCGTACCAGGGGTTCACCACCTGTAATACGGATTTTTTTAATGCCCAGGTGAACAAAGGTTTTTGCAATAGAATAAATTTCTTCTGCGGACATTCGTTGAGAATTCGCATAGTAACCGTGGGGCAGATCATAAGGAATGCAATAAGAACAACGCAAATTGCATTTATCTGTAATTGAAATGCGCAGATAATCATGAATCCTGCCAAATGTATCTCTTAGCATCTTAACAAAATAAGTAAATGCTTCCAATTATCGCTATGACCAGCGTCATGGAAATTTTTCAATAATTATGATTTGTCTACTACCCATTCTTTTCTGGATTGCATAATTTTTCTTATTAAACTATGAAAAAATCCGTAAAAAGTTGCGCTCCATGCCAATAATGCAAAAAAGATAAAATACTTTGTAATTGGCAGCAGGAAATCCAGATCCATCGCTTTAGCCATTTCAAAAGTACACGCGGTATACATACCAAGCGGAAAAACTGCCCCCCAATACAAAGGGTCATATTTTAGTGGGAAACGTTTATATACATGGCGCCAAAAAGCTAATATGAAGAGCATGGGGATCCACCAGGTACCGGTAACCCAGTAAAAAATGGTAAATCCTTTTAAAAATGCCAGCGTAGATAGCAAAAAAGGAGCATGAGGTGTATTGATGATCAGCATGGAACCAGCGAGCGTGGAAATGGCCATTGCACCCATGTTGATCCAATAAGGAGGAGTCAGATCTCCGGGTGAGAATTTAAAAAAAGTATAACGATAAAAAATAAGAGAGATCATCCAGATATAGAGCATGCCACCCCAAAGCCACATGGCAAAAGCAAAAAAATTCAAAATGAGTTTGTATTCGATGAAATGCATAGACATTTTGGAACTTAATACAGCAATACTCTGGGTGGATACTACCGCTAATAGCCAGGAACCATTTATCCCTTCGGAAAAGGAAGGTTTTTCGCTTTTTATGGTGAGGTTGGTAAAAATAATAGAGTTGGTTATCACCCATAGAAAAACCGAAGCAAACCACAGAATTTTAGCAAAATAATAGTTGTCGTACAGTAAAATAAATTCCGTTCCCAATAATGAGGTGGCGGTTACAAAAGTAAAAAACCCCATTCCCCGCACATGATCGAAGAGGTCATTGAGCAGATATTGTTTAAACCGGATAATTCTTAGCGCCGTAGCAATACACAAAATAATATATATGCAAATATTTATCCAGAACAAAGGGTAGGCAATAAAATTCATTTCTAAAAAAAACGAAGCGCTGGATACTATTCCTGTCGCCATCACCATCGCAAAATAGGAGGGTGATAATTCTCTGATTGCATCTGTTATTAATTTTTTCATACCGTGCTGTTTTTATGAACTGGCATCAATACGTTTAATTGCAAAGCGCATCCATGCCAGACAAATCAGCACAAGTATAAATAAAAAGAGCCATGTGCTTGTCCAAACCCCTGTTACATTCAACAGATAACTAAACAAAATGGGTTCAAAAAACCCGCCCAACCCGCCAAGTACGCCTACGATGCCCCCCACAGTGCCCACATCGTTTGGGTAATAATTTGAAATATGTTTAAAAACGGCTGCAGCTCCTATTCCCATCATAAGCCCGATGATAAAAACGAGGGTGGAAAAAATCCATTTGTTGGCTTGAAAATAAATGAGGGTTACTCCTTTAGCGAGGAGTTGTCCTTTCCCAATATTATCGCCTGTTTTCACCTGCGGCTCCTGCCAGGTAAAGGTGGATGGTAGTGGCAGAAATCCTTCCTTATCGTGATGGATACCGAATCGGATAGCAATGTGATCCTCTTTGTTTTGCAGGGGGTAAACTGTTTTTTGTGTGGTATCCTGCAAGTCCTTTATAATTATCTCGCTATTAGATACTCCTGTAACTGTACCGGGTTGCGATGCCATGATACCCTGTCCGGGAGTCTGGATTTCCACCCGGGGAGGAAAAAGGAAAAGCAGACAAACAATACATACGCCGAAAACCCAGTATAACACGATCCGGGCGCCCACTTTATCAGAAAGAATGCCCCCGGCAGCCCGTATTAAGCCTGCCGGCAGATTAAACGCCGTTGTCATCATTCCTGCAGCTACAATAGTCATGGAATAAACATTCACATAGTATGGAATGAGCCATTGCGTTAATGCCACAAAACTGCCAAATACGAAGGAATAATACAAACCTAAGCGCCAGACCTGTATATATTTCAAAGGTGAAAATCGTTGTTTGACGGATTTGATGATTTCCGGTTTTTTGTTTTCAGTGAATACAAAAAAAATAATGGCTGTAATCACCAATAGACCTGCATAAAGTTGAGGTAGGGTTCGCCAGGCATCCAGATGGGTATTGTTATGGGTTAGTCGGCTCAGGATTCCTGGTGCAAACAAAGTAGTTAGTGCAGCTCCAATATTACCGGTGCCAAAAAAACCAAGCGCCGTACCCTGCTTTTCTTTCGGATACCATAGAGAGGTATAAGCCACACCGGCTGCAAAAGCACTTCCGGCTATGCCGAATCCAAAACTAAGCAATAGAAAGATCCCGTAACTGTTTGCTTTAGACAAAAGAAACATAGGGATAGCACTCAAAATTAAAATGAGACTCATCACCCATCTTCCTCCAAACTTATCCGTAAGCATGCCCACAGGAAGACGTAATAATGACCCAACCAGCACCGGAACCCCTAAGAGCCAGCCGGTTTGTAAGGCAGTCCACCGGAATATACCATTGTTTGTCAGGAAAGTCACCAATACCCCGTTAATCATCCAGGCAGAGAAGCAGATGGTGAAGGCAAAGAAACTGAGGAACAGGATGCGGTGAGACTTCACGGAACAATGATTTATTATTTGGAATCCATTAGCGTAGTTTTTCAAAATTTGCTTTCCATCTCCTCAAACTCTTTTTTAGAGAGATACTTTTGAGCAAGCGGAAAAAGCGTATAGTCTTCACGGTAAATGTGAAGCTTCAGTAATTCGATAAGTTCCCGTCCATTTTCGTAGGCAGTATCCAGTACAAAAATCCTCGAAGTTTCATCTTTAAGTCTCGAAGCAAGTCCGAGGAAGTTAAAGGTTAGGGCTCCCAATTGAATAAATTTAACGTGATCATCTTCCATCACATCAATAGCTGTTTTGGGGTTTTTCCCTATACCATGCTCCCCCGCCTCAATCAATCGTTTATGAAGAATAGGAAACAAGGTTTTTTCTTCTTTGACGTTGTGGGGAAATAAGTCATCGTCTAAAAAGTTGAAGAACACTTTGAACGATTCATT
The DNA here is from genome assembly GCA_964518685.1 of uncultured Terrimonas sp. Taxonomy (GTDB): domain Bacteria; phylum Bacteroidota; class Bacteroidia; order Chitinophagales; family Chitinophagaceae; genus Agriterribacter. The sequence goes on along the minus strand of CAZFGP010000028.1, from coordinate 18,182 downwards.
GATTATGGAATTCAGTTTATATCCGTTGGATTTGAATTCTGTTAACGCCTTCTCAAATCTGTTGATAATAACAAGCGCATTTTTATGTTCATTTACCAGCGTCTGCAATGGGTTTTCCAATTCTTCAAAAGGTGTTTTTAAACTCCCGGGTTGTTCATAAGCCGAAGGTGGCTCCATCGGGGTATGTTCCATTTGTTCCAATCCCTTTTCAGCATCACGTTTTACAGGATCTGTTTTCGCCAGTTTCTTCAGATCAAGCAGGTTTTTCTTTACTATCATTTTTATTTTTTTATGTCTGTAATTAATTCTACCCGGCCTTGTACCTTATGGCCCAAACAATTCCTGCAATAACGATAAGCAGGAGTATGGAGCTTACCACTTTATTATTTCTGGCCATTGACCTGAACAGGGTAAAGCGGAATTGCAGGGAGTGGCCTCTTTCACGAAGGGCTCGGGAAGCTTCCCGAATAATATAAATGGTTAGAATGATCAGGATAATGAACAGGGCATTGAATCCATGCTTAAACCAATCGCTTTCGGGCGTTTCACTGAAAGATTCCTGTCCCCTTACCTCAGGATTGAAAAACAGAAGGGTCAGGGAAAATGAAACGAGGAAAAAGTTCCCTTTGCTCAGAATTTTTCTCCACCTTCTTTCGGAACTGCCTTTGCTGGATATCGTTTTTCTCAATTGAATAGATTTTTAGTGTTTGGGTAAATGATCTGCTGACGCTTCGTTTTATCAGAATCAATTGTTCATTGACTTGCGCCCCTCTGAATGGGATCGGGAGGTTCGGATTCGTTTTCGGTTCCAATTCCAAATTACCTGTTGATAGCTTCTCCAGGTATAGTCCAGGGGATAAACCAGGAAATGCATAAAACGGGTAAAAGGGATGAGCCCGATAAGCACAAATGCGGAAACCACATGAATTTTAAGAGACAGGGAACTAACACTGGCAATAGCATCTATTTGCGGATCAAATACAAATATAGAACGCAGATAAGGTGTCAGAAAGGCGGCAAACCAGGAAGAGCCCCAACGATTATGGTAGGCTACCAGTAGACCTGAAATGATCTGTACAAGCAGAACGAGGAAGACCACCATGTCCATTTTACTTGTAACCACCTGCACTCTCCGGGTTGTCAGTCGCCGGTTAATAAGAAGTATGACCCCTAAAAATGCGCTAAGCCCGAAGGAAAAAGCAGTGATTTCCAGAATTAACAACCTAACCGGTTGACCGTTCCATGCTAATACAGCTTTGGGGAAAAGAAAGGCGATCAGGTGTCCGAAGAATAAAATAAATAGCCCCCAGTGAAATGGCTGGCTGCCCCAAAAGAGTTTTCTTCCTTCCAAAAACTGAGAGGAAATAGAAGATACGCTAAAGCCCCAGTTTTTATAACGATAAATTGATCCAATAAGGAAGATCAAAAGAGAGGCGTATGGCAGCGCAACGAAAAGCAGATAATTTGTCATTTCTAATCCAGTTTATAATTGTTAATTATATTATTCACTTCAGCGATATTTACACTCTTGTTTACTTCCCTATTAATACTTTGTTTTGCAAAGAAGGATTGGTGGTGCTGCAGATTAATGACGGGGTTTACGGGGTCTTCAAAATGAACGCTCTCAAAATCTTTTTCGAGTACCGATAGCAGGGTTGAAAATACATTTCGATACACATTGCCTGTATTCAATTCCTCCTGTATAATTGCACTGTGGAGTTTTCTCAATACCCTGGTCTTTAATTCTATTCTGGATTGCGCAAACTCAGCGATCATTTTCTTAACTCCCGGAATAAGGATCTTTACTACAATTTCATCAATAAATCGTTGATCATTTGTCTTTAGAAAAAGAGTGAGGATATTACAGATGTTATCGGGAAGGTCGGTTCCGCAGTCATTTTCCGCTTTTAATTGTTCTTCCTGCATGTGCAGTAAAAATGCCCCTCTTTTATAATCTTCTCCAAATATTACATAACCTAAATCGAGATAACAAATAGGTTGTACATCAAAAGTCTTGGTATACAATTCTTCATATTCATCAGTGGTATGGTGTCTGATATAATCTGTAAAGTCGCTTAACTCTCTTGCCGCATCAGGATAGGCGTGCTCAAGAAATTGCTGACAGCGATTCACCACAACCGGAAAATCTTCTTCAGGATACCTGAGCAGGTCTGCGAGCATATTATAATGGTAATACTTAGTCATTTTACAATCCTCTTTTTGGTTTTTCTTTAAATCCAAAACCTGTGCTGCCTTTTACGTCTGCGGTACTTTCAAGCATTTCGATAGATTCTTCCCGGTGTGCTGCAGGTATAACAAACCGCTCTTCGAAAGTGGCGAGGGAAGTGAGCCGGAAGATGGCATCGGCTGTATCAGCATCAATACCGGCTTCTTCTAAAGCAGCATTTGCCTCCTCCTGATTGGTATCTCCAACCGTAACACTTCTTCTGTGGGTTCTTACCGCCATCAATCTTTTCATTACATTCACAATCTTTTCTGTATTACCGGCGGAGAACAGGGAGGCCAGGTAACGCATAGGTAAGCGATTACTTTCAACGCCATTCCAGAGCGACTTACTGGTGGAATCATATACTCCGTCGTTTACTTTTGCCATTGTAGGCAAGAGAGCAGGTACATAAAATAAATTAGGTAGGGTACGGAATTCGGGATGAAGCGGAAGGGCCAATTTCCATTCCTTTACGAACTTCCATACCGGTGATCTCTGTGCTGCTTCAATGGTGGAATCAGCAATGCCATTTTCTCTTGCCTGACGGATTATCTCGGGATCAAAAGGATCTAAATAAATATCCATTTGTGCATCTACCAGTTGGTCATCTGAAACTGATGCTGCCTGTTCAATCTTATCAGCATCGTACAGCAGAGGTCCTAAATAACGTATTCTACCAACACAGGAATGAAAGCAAGCCGGAGCCTGGCCGGATTCGAGACGCGGATAACACAAAACACATTTCTCCGATTTCCCGGTGTGCCAGTTGTAATATGTTTTTTTGTAAGGACAGGCAGTTACGCACATCCTCCAGGCGCGGCATCGTTGCTGGTTGATCAATACAATCCCGTCTTCACCTCTTTTGTAAATAGCGCCGGAAGGACAGGAGGCCACGCAAGCCGGATTAAGGCAGTGATTACAAATGCGTGGGAGATAAAAGAAGGTCATTCTTTCAAGCTGAAACATGGCTTCCTGTTCAGCAGAGGTTAATTTTTCCAGATTTACATCCTGTCGGGCATAATCCGGAGATCCACCTAAATCATCGTCCCAGTTAGGGCCGGCCTGAACATCCATGTGTTCTCCGGTTACCAGAGAAACCGGACGTGCGGTAGGCTGGTCGTTCCCTTCAGGTGCGGTAAACAAGTCCTGATATTTATAGGTCCAGGGTTCATAATAATCGTCCAGTACAGGAAGGTGTGGGTTATGGAAGATGTTTTTCAGACCTTTAAATTTTCCGGCACCCTTTAGAGAAACTGTATCGCCGTTTTTTTCCCATCCTCCTTTATATATTTCCTGATCTTCCCATTTGGTGGGATAGCCGGTGCCTGGCTTAGTCTCAACGTTGTTCCACCACATATATTCAGCTCCCTTTCGGTCGGTCCAGATATTCTTACAGGCAATAGAGCAGGTATGACATCCTATGCATTTGTCCAGGTGAAAAACCATTGAAATTTGCGATCTTATATCCATGATTATTGCATTAAATGATTAGAAAACTATTTTGGTCATTTTTCTTACCAGCACATGGGTATCCCGGTTGGCTCCTACTGGTCCCCAATAATTAAGATGGTAGGAGAATTGGGCATAACCGCCGGTCATCAGGCTGGGTTTCAAATGCACCCTGGTAAAGCTGTTGTGTCCTCCGGCTCTTCTGTTGCCGCGCATTTGAGATTTGGGGATGGAATAGGTACGTTCGGGAGAATGGTACACAATGCAAACGCCTTTGGGTATTCTTGCGCTTACACACGCTCTGGTACAATACGAGCCGTGGTCGTTATATACTTCCACCCAATCATTATCCTTTACGCCTATTGCTGTAGCATCCTCTTCACTCATCCAGCAGGGTTCAATACCCCGCGAGAGGGTCAACATTCGTAAAGTATCTCCATAGGTTGAATGGATATGCCATTTTCCATGGGGCGTCAGTACATTAAGCATGATTGCTTCTCCATCATTGATGGTTTGGCGTATATCCTGGTATACCTGTGGCTTGGGCGAAGGTTTATAGGTAACAAAATGTTCTCCAAAGGCAATGTATCCATCATGATCCAGATAGGAATGCTGGCGACCCGTGAGGGTTCTCCAGGGTACCAGACGGTCTACATTATAAGTATAGGCGCAATAGGCTCTCCCGTCATTCATTAACCCCGACCACAATGGAGAAGTGTTGTATCTCCTTGGCTGTGCCTGCAGATCTTTATAGTCAATCCGCACATCCCGGTTTCCCTCTCCCAGATCAGCCAACACCAGTCCGGTTTTCTTTTCCATGTTCCTATAGGCTCTGTCAGTGAGTTTTCCGTTGGTGAGCGTAGAGAGTTTCAAAACAGCATTGATGGCTTCCACATCATCCTTGAGGGAAGGATATTCTACACCATTCACCTTTTGAACATGGCGTTTGTCCTGCAACATTTCGGCGTATACATCATCTGCCATGAAAGAAACGCCGTGAGCGCCAATTGGTTTGGTTTTTACATGGGGTCCTAAGGTGATGAATTTATTGTAAATCTGCGTATAATCCCGTTCCAAATACGCAAACTTGTGCATGTTCTTTCCTGGTATAGGTTCACACTCTCCCTTGCCCCAGTCGAGCATGCGCGGTTGGGTGATTTCATCCACCGAGTCATGACCCAGTGGTACATTCACTACATCTTTAATGGGTTCTGAAAGGTAGGTTGTTGCCAGTTCGCTGACTTTTTTAGCAATAATTTCAAAAATCTGCCAATCGCTTTTCGATTCCCAAACCGGTGGAACAGCAGCAGAGAGTGGATGGATGAACGAATGCATATCTGTTGAGTTCAGATCGGCTTTTTCGTACCAGGAAGCGGTTGGTAATACAATGTCGGAATATAAGGCGGAGGTATCCATTCTAAAATTGATATCCACGATCAAATCCATTTTTCCTTTTGGCGCTTCCCGCCACAAAATTTCTGACACATAATCTTTAGCTACCTCGTCAGCTATTTTATTATTGTGGGTGCCCAGATAATGATCGAGCATATATTCATGTCCTTTGGCGCTCGACATCAGGGCATTTCCACGCCAGATAAACCAGTTCCGGGGAAAGTTGATTTCTGCATCCGGATCAGCAACAGAATATTGCAATTCCTTCGATTTCAACTTTTCTATGATGTATTTGGTAATTTCTTCCTCATTTCCGGCGCCTGCAGCTTCAGCATCTTTGATAATCTCCTGATTATGCTTATTGTATTGCGGATAAAAAGGCATCCAACCGTTTCTCACAGAAACCACGGTCCAATCTGCCGAATGCAGGTTGTTGAATTTACCGTCTTTGGGTGCCTGGTTATAATCCATCTGGTGATTATCGTAACGCCACTGATCAGAATTGATATAATGCCATATAGGCGCCTGTTGCATTCGATTTGCAGAAACCCAATCTTTAGCGCCCATGATGGTAGACCACGAATCAACAGGAGCCAGCTTTTCCTGTCCCACATAGTGATTCATGCCTCCTCCGTTTACGCCATTACATCCTGTGAGCATCTGGGCCATGATGGCGGCACGGTACATCAGATTGCCATGAAACCAGTGATTGATACCTGCACCCGTAATAACCATACATTTCCCCTTTGTAACTTCTGCCGTGCCACCCCATTCCTGCGCAAATTTGATTACGGTTTCCCGTCCAACTCCGGTAAAGATTTCCTGCCAGGCGGGTGTATAGGCCTGGTTTTTGTCATCGTAGGAACCGGGATATTCACCCGCAAGACCTCTTCCCACCCCGTATTGGCCCATAATGAGGTCATAAACCGTGGCTACCGGGACTGTGATTCCATCTAATGTCTCGATTAATTTTACGGGAACTCCTCTTAAAACAGTTTTATTTAATCCGTATTCTTCAAATTGAACCAAACAGGCATCATCACTTTTATTCAGGAGTGTAAGAACAGGATCATAAGGAGTATTATCCTGAAAGTCTTCATATTTTAAATTCCAGTTACCTGGTTTTTCTTTTGACCAGCGACTACCTATGCTTCCTTTAGGACAAACCGGATTCCCGCTATTTGAATCTAAATTCAATAATTGCCAATCTCCATTTTCGATGTCTTTGTATTTAGCTATCCGATTGGCTCTTAATAATTTGCCGGGCTTATAATGATCATCTATTTTTTCCAGCTCAACCAGAAATGGACAGTCCGTATATCGTTTTGCATATTCTATAAAATAAGGTACCTGTCTGTCGGCATGATACTCTTTTAAAAGAACATGCGTTACGGCCATCCAAAAAGCGCCGTCAGACCCTGCATGGCAGGGAATCCACTGGTCTGCATGCTTGGCCACCATACTGAAATCGGGCGACATTACTACGGTCTTTGTTCCGTTATGCTTCGACTCCGAAAAGAAATGGATATCCGGAGTGCGGGTCATGCCAAGATTAGCGCCCATTGACACACAGAATTTAGAATTGTACCAGTCGGCGCTTTCGCACACGTCTGTTTGCTCACCCCAAACTTCGGGAAATGCGGGTGGGAGATCGCAATACCAGTCATAAAAACTTAGAAGCAAACCGCCCATCAGTTGGAGAAATCGCGAACCTGCAGCAAAACTCAACATAGACATGGCCGGGATAGGCGAAAAGCCAACAATTCTGTCGGGTCCGTATTTTTTAACGGTATACAGATTGGCTGCTGCAATCAGTTCCAGCGCTTCATCCCAGCGGACACGCCTGAACCCACCTTTTCCTCTTGCCCTCTGATATCTTTTCCTTTTCTCCGGATCATTTTGCAAATTTTCCCAAGCTTTCATAGGATCCCCTCCAGCGGCTTCCTTTTCTTTATTAAACAAGTCCAGTAAAGCACCGCGCATTAGGGGATATTTCACGCGGATAGGGCTATACAAATACCAGGAATAGGAGATACCCCGCTGACAGCCCCGGGGTTCGTAAGGAGGAAGTGTGTCTTCCAAAAGCGGATAGTCCAGGGCCTGGGTTTCCCAAACCACAATGCCGTCCTTTACATGGATATTCCAGGAACAGCCTCCAGTGCAATTCACTCCGTGAGTACTGCGCACCACTTTGTCGTATTGCCAGCGGTTGCGGTAAAATTCTTCCCATTTCCTGGTCTGCGGAGAGATAATGTCTTCTATCCAGCTCATATTACAATATTTTAATTGATAGGTATTAAACAGATTTAAGTTGCCGTATGAAAATGCTTCTTTTTACAGTGAACCGTTTTCTCTTGTACCAGATCAGAGAATACAGTACAATTAAGATGATAATTCCTATTGTGCCACCATACAGAAGTGGATTCCTGGCTGAAACTTCCTGGTTTGCGGTATCCTTATCTACCTTATTTAAAAATGCAGTCAGGTCTGCAATTTCTTTTTCAGTAATAGGTTTGTTCTTATACGATTCTGTCATTGCGGGAAAGGGGGGGGCACCCAATATTCCGTGAATCCCTGCATCACCGCCAAAACGGCTGTACACTGTAGTTAAATCTTTGGCCAATAAACCTCCGGGAATAACGCCTTTATAGTTTACATGGTGACAGGAAATACAGGCAGGACCTCCGTTAGATAAGGGTTGTGAACCGATAAAGATATTCCTGCCTTGCGCAATTTCTTCTGGCGTTGCCTGATTAGAAGCATCGGGAACAACCTCTGTTTTAGCAGCAGTTGTTGAGGGAGCAGCGCCGGAACTTTTTGAAGCGATAAAAGCAAAGATGGATTTAATATCAGCATCGGGCAGGTTCTGGTCGGGCATTACCAGTCCATTATATTCATCAAAAATGGCTTTGGCATCGGCATCGCCGCTTTTAATCAGGGTTTGAGATGATTTAGTCCATTTAATAAGCCAGTCTTCCGGTCGTTGAGCAGTGATTCCTGCCAGGTCAGGGCCTACTAATTTGCCTTTTCCGATACTATGACAAGCGGCACAATTTTGCTTAAAAATAACTTCCCCGTCTTGTGCAGTGGATGGTGCAGCAAGGCACCATAGAAAGAAAGAGAGAAGACAAAAAATTCGTTGTAATTGTCTGTTAGTATACATATCGGCGATCCCTTTAAATGGTTTGAAATGTATAGGCTGGCATATTAAAGAACCCGGCAAACGGCTTTGATACCTTTGATTAGTAAGCAACTCCGTTTAAAGTAATAAAGCTACAGGGGATGTAAAAACAAAATGAAAGGGAGGGTAAATTAATATGCCAATAAGTATGAAATCGTATTTTTTTTAAAAAGGATTGTTTTAATATCCTTCGGTACCTGAAGGGCTAATGCCTGAGACGATCCGGAGTGAATCGGTATTGATATAATTGAATTTTTTTGCTGCACATTTGATCAGGCCTTCTTTTTCAAAATCTTTTAAAATTTTAGAAACCTGTTCTTTAGTAGTGCCTGCCAGATCTGCTATATCCTGTCGGCATAGACTGATTCGAAAACTTTGTTTTTTTTCTTTGTATTGATATACATCGGCAATTAACAAAAGGGATTCGGCCACTTTTTCGCGCACCGTTTTGTGCGCCAGGTTAACTGCTTTTTTTTCTACCAGTTCCAGATCATTGAGAAACTGATCTAATATGTGGTCCTTAAGTTCCGGACTTTTTTTTAGGATATCATCAAAAAGTTCATGGGGAATATAGCAATATTGAACCTCTGATGCTGCAGTTGCAGAGTTTTTATGAAAACGGTGATGTTCATTCAGCCGGTGCCCAAAAACGGATCCTCTGCCCACTATTTGAAGAATCAGAGGCCGTCCCTGCTTTCCATTCAATTCAACTTTCAGAAATCCCTTTTTTATGAAGTAAACCCCTTGTATAGGGTCGCCTTCCGAAAAAAGACGGTCTCCTTTTTGTAATTGTTTGGAAATTTTATAGGTGCTGATAGCTGTAAGCGTTTCCTTGTCACACTCATTCAAAATAGAGCAGTCCCTGACTCTGCAGGTAATACAATCGTAACGTGTAATAGCCATAGCCGATGATTAATCTTTGGTTCTACCGTTTTAGGCGATGGGATAATCAAATATATGTTTTATTGTAAGAATGCTATATGATTTTCGTCATGATTCAGGATTTTATTTGAGGTTTGCCAAAGGTGGTTTACTCTACATTGATAGAAGCAGGAGTTTTTATTTTATCTCTGTCAGCGTTTTATCCAAAAAACTGAATCCCCATCCGGGCTGGTTTCGTAAATATGCATTCCCTTTCTGCACAACCAGCGGGTAATCAATAAGGGGATCAATCCAGTCAAAAGATTCAATTCCTTTTCCGTTAGGTATGGTACATGCCAATGAAATATCATAGTCTTTGTAGTAATGAGGTATAACCTGTACCTGGTAAGCATTTGCAAGCATTGCACTTTCCCTCCAGGCGTCCACACCTCCTATGCGAAGTAAGTCGGGCTGCCATATATGAATAGCCTTTCGCTCCAAAAGGTTCCTTAATGAACCCGTATCATACTCACGTTCGCCCATGGCCAATGAAATTCCAGTTTGCTCCCTTATTATCTGATAGCCATCGAAATCTGTACGACCAACAGGTTCTTCAAACCAATGTATATTGAGATCTTTTGCTTTTCGGGCCAATTCAATTGCATCTCTCAACTCCATTCCCTGGTTCGCGTCCATCATTATATCTATCTTATCTCCTGCTTCTTTCCGAACCATCCTGAGCCTCTCCCAATCTCTTCTCCAATCTTCAGAACCCACTTTTATTTTAACCGCTTTGAATCCCCGCTTTAAATAGGTATTTACCTCTGCCAATAGTTCCCTGGTTGAATAGGATAACCAGCCCCCGCTACCATAAATCATTATCCTGTCATTATATATACCCCACAACTGCCATAATGGAACGTTAAGGGTCTTTCCCCAAGCATCCCACATAGCCACATTTACAGCAGATTCCACCCATCTATTTACGCCACAATTACCAAAATATTCGGATTGAGCGTTCATTAAGTGTCTCAGTTTCCCCGTTTCGAACGCATTCATTCCCTTTACAAGCGGAAGCAAATCTTTAAAAGCACCCCGGATAGCGTTGGGTGAATATTGAAACGTTAAAAGATAAGATTCTCCCACCACGCCGTTTTCCAATCGTAATCTCAGTACCAGAAATGAAATCTCGTGTAAGGTATGCGTAGCATCGGCAATGGGCTTTTTTAAATGTATGCCGGCTTTATAAAGTTTGTGATCTTTAATTTTACAGGATGAGGGCTTCATTTTACCACGCTGTTTTTTTTACGCCTGTTGTACCACCGTTTACCAGTTCGATGTCCATATTGGGTTTATTTGTTTTCCATGCTCCCCTGGTAAAATCAGGTATGGAAACTGAATTCGACCTGTTTTTGACCGACCAGGCGCTTAGCGGCAGAACGGCGCTCAATGCAGCAGCATCGTACACATCCTGATCCAGTGGCAAACCGTTACGAAGACAATCTATCAACCTCCAGTCTATCAGTAAGTCGCTTCCTCCATGTCCGCTGTCTCTTGCCATATCTCCCATCTTTTTCAAAATTTCAGGCTTATATTGTTCGGTCAAAACTTTTGTCTCTTCCTCGTTGAGCCAGTTGTACCTTCCAATGGAGCCCCAGTCTTCGGGCCGTCCAAAAGAAAGTTTTGCCGGGTACGGTTGTTCAATAGCCGAGCCTTTTGTTCCATATATTCCATGGATAACTGTATGCAATTTTGGTGAGGTACCATCATGCTGTACCACTATTGTTCGTCCATTGACAGTCCTAATTGTGCTTGTATTAATGTTTCCACGATAATCCATTTTAGCAAAGGGCTTATAGAAATCGTCTGTCCTGGCTAATTCCTGGGCCTTTTGTTTCATCATGAAATCATTACTTTCCACAGATACCAGATAGTCGAAGCGGTCGCCACGGTTTATGTTCATAATCTGAGAAACCGGTCCAAGTCCATGGGTTGGATAAATATTCCCATGCCGGCTACCATATTGTTTCAGCCACCACATATCCCAATAAACGCCTTTCGTAAAATTATTGTGCAGCTTACTTTCATTATAGGCACAGTCCGCATGAATAACCTCCCCAAAGAAGCCCTTTCTGGCCATATTCAGCGTAAGCAGTTGAAAAGAGGAATAAGCATAGTTTTCCAGCATCATACAATGCTGTTTCGTTTTTTCAGCGGTTTCTACCAAAGCCCAGCATTCTTCCACGGTAGTTCCCACTATCACTTCTGAGGCAACATGTTTTCCATGCTTCATCGCAAAGATGGCCATTTCATTATGCATGTACCAGGGAGTGGTGAGAATCACCAGATCAATATCGGGTCGCTCACACAATTTTTTCCAGTCATCTTTACCGGCGGTATATAAATGAGGCGTTTGCCCCGATTTCTGCAATCGTTGTTTTATCATTTCAGCCCGCTCAGGTCGCACATCACAAATTGCCTTTATTTCAACACCCTCTATCGTACTCATTATTCTTGTATGACCTGGGCCCCTGTTTCCAAGTCCAATGATTCCAACGCGAACTATGTCAAGTCCGGGCGCAGCATATCCCGACATATTGAAAGATGATGAAGTGTCAATTTGAAAGTCTTTTTTATTTTTTGAAGATATCTGAAAATTGGGTAATCCTGCAAACGAGATCCCGGCAAATCCGGCATTTTTAATAAAAGCTCTCCTTTTTTTATTCATTTTACGACATTTAATTGTTTAACTCATCTCAAGAATTTTTGAAAAAACCAGATTAAAGAAGGAACGTCAACTTCGTGTTCTCCTTCATGTACATCAAACAACAAATTTTCCGGCCGGTTCATTACAGAAAAAATTGATTGTATTCGAGTCAATGCAGTTCTTGCAAGAGGCACATTGAATTGAGTTTCCGACTCTTTAATACCATTCTGGCACATTAGTGCTCTTGGCGCGATTAATGAATAAATATCCGGAAAGTCAACCAATGCTCTTAATCCATCAAATTTCCAGCACATACAATGGTTCTGTTCCATGTGGTCCATAACCGTTAAAAAACCAGCACTAAGAGTAGCCTTTATTCGGGTATCCATCGCTCCAAGCCACATTGCCATTTCGCCTCCTAATGACAGTCCTGCACAACCTATTTGCGAAGTATCTGTTTCTGGAAGAGAAATGAGGAAGTCAACTGCCCTTATACAGTCGAAAAGTCTTTCTCCCATCAATAACATACCTTTTTCATATACCTCATGCTGGCTAACCGTGGGCGCAATTGTAATAAAACCAATAGAAGCGAGTTCTTCGGCGAAACCCTTATATATAGTGGTTTTATCATAAACAATTTTTTTTGTACCGCTGTGACCGTGCAAGCAAACAATTGCGGGTGATTTTTCAGATAGAGTCTTGGGGATCGTTAGTATCATTTTAACTCTTCTTCCCTGAGTAGAGTTAAATTCTACCTCCTTCATCGTATATTTATCTGTATCTTCCGTCTTTAAAACAACTGGATTTAAAGGAATAATTTGTCGGTTTTGAACGAGACGCTCAAGCCGAAGTGCCCGTAACAAATTATATCGAACAGACCTTTGCCAAATAAGCGATTCGGTTATGTTGCTCGTTTTAACATAACTCATTGAAGCATATTTTACCTGAGAAAAGACATCACAAAAACAAACTGACATCAACAATGTCCCTAAAATAAAAATTCCTTTCATAAAAATTTAATTTGTCCTCCCCGGTTAAGAAATTTTTTTTACAGAAAAATAAGTATTTTTTCAATAAATTTTATTAAAACTATTTGGATAATGAAGCATTGGGAAGCAATAGTTACCTTCATCCTGCTGTCAATTACTGCACGGAGTCAATACAATGTCCTTAATTACGGTGCAGATAAGAGTGGAGCAACTGTTTCAACTTCTGCCTTCAATCGTGCTATAGAGGAATGCACAGCCAATGGAGGAGGTACAGTTGTTATTCCGACCGGAAAGTTTCTAAGTGGCACGATTATTTTAAAGGATAATGTGGAATTACATTTGCAGGCAGGTGCTGTTTTATCAGCCAGTACTAACCGTGAAGACTTCCCAAGACAACCACAACCTATTTATCGCTCTCTTAAGGATAAAGGCGGATGGTTTGCCCTGCTGTTTGCTGAAGGCGCCCGAAATATCGCCATTACCGGAATGGGGACTATTGATGGTAATGGTGCAAAGCAATTACCAGATACCACTCTTTTCGGCGGAGACCTTGATGGAAGACCCCGTAATATTTTACTGATTTCCTGTAAAAATGTAAGAGTGGAAGGAGTAAGGATGCGGAATTCCGGCATGTGGAACCAACACTACCTGAATTGTGAAGATGTGTTGGTGGATGGAATAGAAGTGTACAATCACTCCAACCGAAATAATGACGGTATTGATATTGATGGTTGCAGAAGAGTGGTAGTTTCCAATGCTGTTTTTGATACCGATGATGACGGTATTACACTTAAGAGTACCGGGCCGGCACCAACAGAAGATGTAGTGATCACCAATTGTATTGTGTCAAGTTTTTGCAATGCAATAAAAGCAGGGACAGAATCTACAGGTGGATTCAGAAATATCAGTATTAGCAACTGTGTCGTAAAGCCCAGTCGCAGTATGAGCCAGCCTGTTTTTAATACACCCCGGAAGGGGATAACGGGAATTTCGCTCGAAATAGTGGATGGGGGTATTATGGAAGGCATTACCATTAGCAATATCACTATCGAGGGAACGGAATGTCCCTTGTATATAAGGTTAGGAGACAGAGCCCGTAAATATATGCCCAATATACCAACACCGGGCATTGGCATCATGCGGAACATATCTGTTAATAATCTTGTGGCATACAATACCGGAAATTTCTCTTCCTCCATAACGGCTGTGCCCGGTGCCTATATTGAGAATGTTCAATTGTCGAATATCCAGTTGTTTAATAAAGGGGGCTTAAAGTCAGGAGATTTTTTACCTGACTATAAGAGTGTAATTGAAGATGAAAAGGGCTATCCGCAGCCGACGGTATGGGGTAATCTTCCCTCATCTTTATTGTTCCTTCGGCACGTAAGGAATCTGTCTGTAAATAATATTATGTTTGGAAGTCAGGCATCAGACCCTCGGACGCCCATAATCGCTATTGATGTACACAATTTTCAGATCGGAAATGCGGTATTTTGCGGAAAAGTGAATAAGTCATCAACGTTTTCCATGCTACATCATGCAACTCGCTATAATATTGAACGTCCTTTAAATTGGAACGGGAAAACTAAACGTACAATAAAATGAGTACCAAAATCAGGTCGTTATATCTTGAAACTCTCTAAAGTTTCTTTGCTCTATTCCAATGACCCTGCTTAGGCCGTTTAAATGCACCCTGTGGTTATAAGATTGAAAATTAGAAAGTTCTTTCTTCTTATTTTTGCACCCTTTATTACCGAAGCCTTACACATGCAAAAGAAAGTATTGGTTATTAAAATAGGAACTGCAGTTATTACCAACGAAGAAGGAAAGATTGATCAGTCGGTTATAAAAACGATTGCAGCACAAATAGCCGGACTAAGTAAGTTGTATAATGTAGTATTGGTTTCAAGTGGGGCAGTGGGCAGCGGAAAAATGTTTTTTAAAAAATTCAAAGGTACCCTTATTGAGAGGAAGGCTGCTGCTGCGGTGGGTAACCCCATGCTAATACAGTTGTACCATAGTTGCTTTTCTAATTACGGGATAACGGTGGCACAGGCTTTATGCGAGCGGCATCATTTTTCAAACCGGAAACAGTTTCTGCAGTTGAAGGAAACCTTTGCTGAATTCTGGCAGAATAATATCCTGCCAGTGGTCAATGAAAATGATTTGGTTAGTAATATTGAGCTCAAATTTTCTGACAATGATGAGTTGGCAACTCTTATTGCCATTGGTTTTGATGCTGATACCCTGGTATTGTGTACTTCGGCAGGCGGCTTAATGGATCATGAGAAAAATATTATTCCTATCGTTGAAAAAATTGATAGTATCGTTTTGGGATTTGTTACTCCTTCCAAAACCAGCCTGGGTTTGGGAGGGATGTTATCCAAACTCACTTCTACTAAGTTAGCCACTTCTTTGGGAATAAGGGTCATCATTTGCGGGTTAACCGGAAATGATACCTTAACTTCGGCATTGCAGGGGAAAAGCGGCACTACCTTCATTCCACAGTCATCTACTTTAAAAACACGGCAAAAATGGTTAGCAAGCGGCTCTGTAACCATGGGAGGCGTTTATGTTGATAAAGGGGCTTTCAAAGCTCTGCAGGCGCGAAAGAGTCTGCTCACGGTAGGAATAAAAAAGGTAAAAGGCAATTTTGTGGCAGGGGAGGTAATTCGACTGATTGATGAAGGAGAAACTATAGTAGGAGTGGCAAAGGCAAAGCTGAGCGGCTCCGAAATAAACAGAAAGATTGCACAAAAAAATATTATAGCAGCTCATGCTGATGATATTGTTATTTTTTAATTTTTGAATATGAAAACAGCGATAACACAAATTAAGAAGGCTTATGAAGCGGCGCCCCATCTGAGAGAGATGAACGATAAACAACTAAAGAATGTTTTGCGGATGATGGCCGACGAACTGGAAGCTAAAAAGACGATGCTGCTAAAAGCTAACCATGAGGATGTAATAAAGCAGGAAGAAGGGAACCCACGGACAGACAGGTTACGATTGGATGAAAAACGCATTAAAAATATTGCCAATAGCATTCGCAAAGTAAGCCGGTTGCCTAATCCTTCGGATCAGATTCTGGAAAAACGAAAATTAAAGAATGGCCTGTTGCTGGAAAAGGTGACAGTTCCCCTCGGAGTGGTTGGCGTTATATATGAATCAAGACCAAATGTTACTTTTGATATAGCCGCCCTTTGTATCAGGAGCGGCAATGCCTGTGTTCTTAAAGGCAGTAGTGAAGCGGATCATTCTAATAAGGCAGCAGTCAGAATCATTCAACATGCGCTTCGGAAAAATGGACTGCCACCTGCAGTAGTTACCTTATTGCCTTCCGACAGAGAAACGGTGCAGGATTTATTTACTGCAACTCAGTACGTGGATGTATTGATACCCAGAGGTTCGGATGGGCTTATCCGTTATGTACGACAGAATAGTTTGGTACCCGTTATTGAAACAGGCGCCGGAGTCTGCCATGTATATGTAGAGGAGAAAGCGAATCTCGGTAAGGCGGTTGATATTACGGTGAATGCGAAAGTCTCCCGGCCATCGGTTTGCAATGCTATGGACGCCTTGCTGGTGGATGAACGAATTGCCCGGGGATTTCTCAAAAAACTTAAGCCGGAACTGGAACAATATAAAGTTGAAATATTTGCAGACCCTGCGTCTTACAAAATATTGAAAGGATATCCATATCTGAAAAAAGCGAAGAAGGAAGATTATGGAAGAGAATTTCTGGATCTGAAATGCGCGATCAAAGTGGTGAAGGACAGCGGGGAAGCGATTAAACATATCCGACAATACTCTACAAAACATTCAGAAGCAATAGTGACTGAAGACAAAAAGCAGGCAGAACGGTTTTTGCATGAAGTGGATGCTGCTGCTGTGTATCATAATGCTTCTACAAGGTTTACCGATGGCGAAGAATTTGGATTGGGAGCTGAGATTGGTATCTCTACTCAGAAGCTGCACGCCAGGGGGCCTTTCGCATTAGAAAAACTGGTAACCGAAAAATGGGTGGTAAGAGGAAGCGGGCAGGTGAGGGGGTGAGAGGATGTAGTGATCGGGTGAGAGAGTGAGAGAGTGAGAGAGTGAGAGGATGTAGTGATGGTGTGATAGGGTTCCGGACAACCTGCAACATACACGGCGTATCCTTTAGAACAATAAACAACAAACAATAAACAAAAAACTTCTTCCATGCTCTTGAATAAGGCTAATCTTTCGGCTATTTCTTCGGGGAAGGTGCAAAAGCCGGAACCTGAATTCTTTGATCTTCCGGAGAAAGTGTTGCAGTTTGGAACCGGAGTATTATTACGTGGGCTTCCGGATTATTTTATAGACAAAGCCAACAGGCAACAATTATTTAATGGCCGAATAGTAGTGGTCAAGTCAACCGATAGGGGAGGAGTAGATGCATTTGATACCCAGGATGGATTATATACCCTGTGTGTCCGGGGCTTGGATAAGGGGCAAAAGGTGGAACAAAATATCATTTGTTCTGCTATCAGCAGAGTGCTCACGGCTCAACAGCATTGGGATGAAATACTACAATGCGCGCACAATCCTCAAATGCAAATTATTATCTCCAATACTACGGAGGTGGGTATTGCTTTGATTGAAGAGGATATTCATCAGAAGCCTCCCGCTTCTTTTCCCGGGAAATTATTGGCATTTTTATATGAACGATATAAAGCCTGCGGAGGTGAGGAGGATGGGGGAATGATTATCATTCCCACCGAACTAATCGTTGGCAACGGAAACAAACTTTCGGAAATTGTATTTTCTCTGGCTTGTTTTAATAAGCTGGAAGAGCACTTCCTGGAATGGTTAAGAAATCACAATACATTTTGCAATTCGCTGGTAGACCGAATTGTGCCTGGAAAGCCGGCAGCAGATGTAAAGGAACAAATTGAACAAGAATTGGGTTACGAAGATGAGTTAATGATTATAGGAGAAGTATATCGGCTGTGGGCGATTGAAGGTGGAGAAAAAGTAAAAGAAATACTTTCTTTTGCTTCGGCAGACAGTGGCGTAGTAATAGCGCCGGATATAGAGAAGTTTCGTGAACTTAAACTCCGGCTTCTTAACGGTACGCACACGTTAAGCTGTGGACTGGCGTTTTTGTCGGGATATAATTTAGTGAGAGAAGCCATGGAAAGCAAAAGTTTTGGTGCATTTGTGCATAACCTGATGTTAGATGAAATTGCACCTGCTATTCCTTCTAAAGTGGATGCTGCAGAGGCAGAAGAATTTGGGCTGCAGGTATTAGATCGCTTCCGCAATCCTTATTTGAATCATCAATGGATAAGTATTACCATGCAGTATACCTCAAAGGTTAAGATGAGAATAGTGCCGGTACTCCAAAAATAT
>CAZFGP010000027.1:0-32343 GCA_964518685.1 uncultured Terrimonas sp. | reverse complement strand
ATCCACATAGGTTTTTTAAATTTATATTTACACACGCCTCGTGGCGCACCAGATGCACGAATACATTTAATAATGATCAAACGCCCAGGGCTTCCATGGCTTTTTTAACGCTGCCGTGCTGCAACAAAATGGTTTTGGCGTTGTTATAATCAGACAATCCCGCTTTTTCCATTAGGATTTTCACCGCCCGGTCTGTAATCTTATCATTAATCAGCAGCACATTCACCATACTATTGTCCTCCACTCTGCCCAAACGGATCATAGTGGTGGTACTTATCATATCAAAAATTATTTTTTGAGCTGTGCCACACTTCATCCGGGTACTCCCGGTAACAAATTCAGGTCCGGTGATAACTTCAACAGGAAAATCAGCTTCAGAAGCAATGGGAGAATCCGGATTGCTTACTATACAACCGGTAACGATTCCGGCATTTCGGCATTCTTTTAAGGCAGCCAGTACAAATGGGGTTGTGCCACTCGCCGAAATTCCTACTACTATATCTTTATCAGAGATTATATGTTCTTGCAATTCAGCCCAACCAGCCTCTGTGTCGTCCTCCTTTTCCTCCGGAGCCTCAATCAGGTGTTCCTGTCCTCCGGCCAAAATTGCGTTCACAACTCCTTTGGCAATACCGTAGGTGGTTGGTAGTTCAATAACATCCAGAACAGATAACCTGCCACCACTACCGCAACCGAGATAAAACATCCTCCCCCCATTTTGCAGTTTATTCACAATTGCAGTAATTAATTTATTTAATTGTGGCAGAGACTGTTCAATAGCCAGAGCTACTTTCTTATCCTCCGTATTGATATTCGCGGTTAATTCTTCCACACTCATCTTTTCAAGATGGCGATACAAAGAGGGCTGTTCGGTTATTCTTGTCATTGTTAAACAGAATACTTTATTTTATGATCATAAGAGATTATGCCGGATAATTAATACCCGTTAAAACCACGTATTATTAAAATAATTCAGGCTGAATATTGTTGTCGGGTTTGCTTTTCTCCCATTCCATCCGCGTGCTCCTGGTGTAATCCGCCAGTTTCGCTCCAACAGCCTTCCAGCCCATTATCTCCACCACTTTATTAACCTTTATCCTCGCTTTACTGATCTGGCTGCCTCTGCCACTTTGCATGATCAATACGGGAGCATCATCTGTGGTAATCGCCTCTATACGATTCTCCTCCCCTTCCTTAATAAAAGAGAATTTATTCCGGAGGGTTGTCGTCTCAATTTTAAATCTTTTAATATTGTATTGCAACTTTTCCATATCCGTATATATGGCTGTTATAATCTTCTCCGGAGCAAACTTTTCGATAAGACTGATCTTATCAGCGTCAAACCGCTGGCTCAACTCAGTATCGGTTATTTCATAATTACCATCTGAATAGATTACAAGTAAACGATCTTCGGTTTCAAACATCCCCAGATACTGCCCTTTTTCTTCTGAATTCAATCTTCCAAAAACGTCATCAAACCAAATTTTTATCCCGTTCAGGGTAGACCTCCCGGCCTCCTTGAATTTTACAGATCTTACCGGATGCTTGGTAACCTGGTTGCCCATACTTCCACGTCCTTTGATCTCCATCTCTTCAAAATAAAAATAGAGTTCCTTATTCCTGGCCTTTGAAGAAGCGCTCAACAAAATTTTCACCACTTCCGCTTCACCATTAGGGTTTACAGAAAAATAATGCACCCTGCTTTTTTCTGAACCTTTGGTTAAATCATATTCTTTATCCCTCGTAACAGCAGTTACATTAAATCGCTTGGCATAGCTGATACCGGTTTTCCCATCCACATAAATCATATTATAGGTAGTACGGTCGTCATTTTTCTTAAAAACAGCCACATGTAAAATATCCTTTCCAATAAATATTTTATCTGCGACCCGAACCACTTTCATTTTCCCATCTCTTGTAAACGCAATAACATCATCCAGATCGGAGCAGTCATCTACAAACTCATCTTTCTTTAGTCCGGTACCTATGAATCCTTCAGAGCGATTAACATAAAGTTTAACATTGTCAATGGCTACCTGCCTGGCCTGAATAGATTCAAACAGTTTGATCTCTGTTTTCCGCTCTTTACCCTTACCATACTTTTTCAATAAATTTTCGTAGTAAGCAACCGAGAAATCCGTCAGATTATCCAGATCATACTTTACCTGTTTTATTTCTTTATCAATATTTTTAATCTGCTCGTTCAACTCATCAATGTCCAGTTTATAAATTCTGCGTACAGGTTTTTCCGTCAGTTTAACAATATCTTCTCTGGAAATTTCTCTCTTCAATTGTTTTTTAAATGGTGCAAACCCTTTGTCAATAGCCATTAAAACCTTTTCCCAGGTTTCATGCTTTTTCTCTAATTCTTTATAAATTTTTTCTTCAAAAAATATTTTCTCAAGAGAGGTATAATGCCATTTTTCCTGTAATTCCACCAACTTTATTTCCAACTCTTTTCTAAGCAGTTCCTTCGTTAGTTCGGCAGAACTGCGAAGCAAATCATGCACCGAGATAAACTGAGGTTTTTGATCGGCGATAACACAGGCATTGGGAGAGATACTCACTTCACAATCTGTAAAGGCATACAATGCATCAATCGTAATGTCTGTGGAAATCCCGGCTGCCAGCTCCACATGCACCTCTACATTAGCGGCAGTATTATCGGTCACTTTTTTAATTTTTATTTTACCGTGGTCATTTGCTTTTACAATGGAGTCCATAAGCTGGGTAGTGGTAACTCCATAAGGCACATCCCGAATTACAAGCGTTTTCTTATCCAACTCTTCAATATGCGCCCGTACTTTTACCTTTCCACCCCGCTTGCCTTCATTGTAGTTGCTTACATCAATCATCCCCTCTGTTTGAAAGTCGGGATAAAGTTCAAATTTTTTTCCGCGCAGATGTTTGATGGAGGCATCAATCAGTTCACAGAAGTTATGAGGTAATATTTTGGTGGATAGTCCAACGGCTATGCCTTCCGCTCCCTGTGCCAGCAGGAGTGGAAATTTCAGAGGGAGGGTAACCGGCTCATTTTTTCTGCCGTCATAACTTAATTGCCACGCTGTGGTTTTTGCATTAAAAGCCACCTCCAAAGCAAATTTGCTTAAACGGGCTTCTATATAACGAGGAGCAGCGGCATCATCACCTGTACGTACATCGCCCCAGTTGCCCTGGGTTTCAATCATCAGGTCTTTTTGTCCTAAATTCACCAATGCATCACCGATGGAGGCATCGCCATGCGGGTGATATTGCATAGACTGACCAATAATATTAGCTACTTTATTAAAACGGCCGTCGTCCATTTCCTTCATTGCGTGCAGAATTCTCCTCTGCACGGGTTTCAAACCATCTTCAATAGCGGGAACTGCTCTTTCTAAAATTACATAGGAAGCATAATCCAGGAACCAACTCTTATACTGTCCCTGAATCCCAGATTCATTATTAAAAATATTTACATTACTTTTCTTCTCCATTTATCATTCAAATGTTGAGCCACTTATTAATAAAAAAGGCCAGTTACTATTATCAATAAAATTATCTTCTCAAAAGCATTACGGATTGTCCGCCTCCGCCTGTTTCTTCTTTACTTCAAAGTCCTTCATATTTTTTATTTCCCCCTGCACATCATAATCTCCTCCTGCTAATATCACTTTCAGTCTCCACAACAGGTAAGCATCACCGGTAGTATGTTTGCCTTTCGATATCAATTGCCCAATAATCTTTCCTGCCTTCTGCCAGTCTTTGGAAATGAATTGCTTCAGCTCCGCATCATAAAAATCGTAATCATACTGCACCAATTTTTTCCCTCCCTCCAATATGCGAACTCCTTTGTTTTCATTACATAATCTAATCCATTCATCCGGATCTATTTCAAATTCGCTTAATGTAATGGGGCGCGCCAGCTTTTTAGCTTTCAAAAATTCCCGCGGTGGAATGGTATGCAACCAGGTGGGGTAAAAAATACCTCCCTTTTCATTAAAAAACGGAAGGTTGTTTAAATACAGGATAAATATTCTGCCCTGAAATTCTTTCAGAAAATGCAACAGCCAGTAGTACCCGCAAACGTCGTGTTTGTTCTGTGCCGCCCAAATCCAGATGATTTCATCGGGGTTTCGGCGCAGGGCTCCTACCAGTTCTGCCATTGTTTTATAATCATCTGCCGCCGGGGCCTGGTCATAGTCGCCTCCTGCCAATACCTGTGTCCACCATTCCCTTCTTGTTGCTATACCTTCTCCTCTGTACACATCTCCGAGAGGCCCCACCGCGAAATCGTCCTTAATCTGTACTACTGTGCCCTGAAGCGTTTCATCCAGTTCAATCGCTTTCTTCAATATGTTAACATCAGCCTCATTAAAAACTATATGAATCATGGATTTTCTTTAGGTGTTTAAAATTTCTTCGGCTCCGGCATCCGCCACATTTTATTTAAGCTCTCTCTTCTGCCTTATCTATTTCTACTCTTAAGTTATCTATAATAAACTCCTGCCTTTCCTGTGTATTTTTACCCATATAATATTCCAGCAACTGTTGCAAATGGGTTTCAGGCATTACCATTACGGGTTGCTTGCGCATATCCGAACTGATAAATCTCACAAATTCTTCCGGAGAGATTTCTCCCAATCCCTTAAAACGGGTGATCTCCGGTTTGGGCCCCAGTTTTTTGATGGCATTTTCTTTTTCTGTTTCATTATAGCAATAAATCGTTTCCTGCTTATTGCGCACTCTGAACAACGGTGTTTCCAGGATATATACGTGACCATTCTTTATAAGATCGGGGAAAAACTGCAGGAAAAAAGTGAGCAACAACAAACGGATATGCATCCCGTCAACATCAGCATCCGTAGCCACTACAATATTGTTATACCGCAATCCTTCTATGCCCTCTTCAATATTTAAGGCATGTTGCAACAGGTTGAATTCTTCATTCTCATATACCACTTTTTTACTCAATCCAAAACAATTCAGGGGCTTCCCTCTTAAACTAAATACTGCCTGAGTTTCTACATCGCGAGCCTTAGTGATGGAACCGCTTGCCGAATCGCCTTCTGTAATAAACAGGGTACTCTCCAACTGCTTTTCCTGAAAAGCATCGCGACCTTTATTATTGGGAGGGCTATCATTTAAATGAATCCTGCAATCCCGGAGTTTACGATTATGTAAATTTGCCTTTTTCGCTCTTTCATTGGCTAATTTTTTTATACCGGCAAGATCCTTCCGTTCTCTTTCGCTCTGTTCTATTCGCTTCTTCAGGGCCTCTGCAGTGGAAGGATTTTTATGCAAAAAATTATCTAATTCCCGGGAAAGGAATTCCTGCATAAAGTTTTTCATACTAACGCCGCCTTCCTCTATATACTGAGAGCCCAATTTGGTTTTAGTCTGACTTTCAAATACCGGTTCAATAACCCGAACCGCAATAGCCGCCACAATGCTCTGCCGAATATCAGTAACCTCATAGTCTTTCTTAAAAAAATCGCGCACCACTTTTACAAAAGATTCCCGGAATGCCTGCTGATGAGTGCCCCCCTGGGTAGTATACTGACCATTTACAAAACTGGAAATCTCCTCTCCATAATCATTATTATGAGTCATCGCCAATTCAATATCCTCCCCTTTCAGGTGGATAATCGGATAGCGGATTTCATCTTCATTTGTTTTTCGCTGCAATAAATCGAGTAATCCGTTTTTACTCACATATTTTTTCCCATTAAAGGTGATAATCAATCCGGCATTCAAAAAACAATAATTCCATAATAAATTGTCAATATATTCCGGATGGAAATTAAAATTCCGAAAAACGGAATCATCAGGAATAAAAGTAATCAGGGTGCCATTTGTTTCACCAGTTTTGGCTTCTTTATGTTCTTTAATTAATACCCCTCTCTCAAATTCTGCAGTTTTTTGTTTACCATCCCGTACTGCTGTAACCTTAAAATAATTACTCAGGGCATTCACGGCTTTGGTACCCACGCCATTTAGTCCAACAGATTTTTGAAAAGCTTTGTTATCATATTTAGCGCCAGTATTTATTTTGCTTACCACATCCACCACTTTTCCCAATGGGATACCTCTTCCAAAATCACGAACCGTAACCGTTTTACCTTCAACCAAAATATCTATTTGCTTCCCGAAACCCATCATGTGCTCATCAATACAATTATCCAGTACTTCTTTCAGCAATACATAAATTCCGTCATCAGGACTGCTTCCATCTCCCAATTTGCCAATATACATCCCAGGACGAAGGCGGATATGCTCCCTCCAATCCAAAGATTTTATTGACTCCTCCGTATAGTTAAACAAACTTTGATTTGCTACTGTCATACTTTTAATACTTCTAATCTCAATTTTGGCGCAATGTATACTAATTATTTTAGTAATTGCCGAACGCCGCAAATATAATAAATAGCCTCCATAGCGGCTGAAAGGAATATGCACGACTTGTGTATAAATAGAATCGGGA
This sequence comes from uncultured Terrimonas sp., assembly GCA_964518685.1. Classification (GTDB taxonomy): domain Bacteria; phylum Bacteroidota; class Bacteroidia; order Chitinophagales; family Chitinophagaceae; genus Agriterribacter. The sequence continues at coordinate 25,880 of CAZFGP010000027.1, read as the reverse complement.
GGTTATTGTTTTAAACAAGGTTCTGCTCCTGTTTTTTTCCAATCAATGAACTGACTACGCTGATGAAGTAAAAAAAAGGATTCCCTTTCTGCATCTGATGTTCTGAATCTATGAATTATATTTGGCCGGTATTTCATCAACTTCTTATTTCATTCTTCAAAATTAAGCCAAATGAAAAGTATAATCATGCTGATTACTGTTGGTCTTCTGGCAGCAATCGTTATTTCAGGAACCCATAAAGAACAAAAAATGCTCAGACATGTCGTTTTATTTAAATTTAAAGACAATTCCAGTGCAGAGGATGTAAAAAAGGTGGAAGATGCTTTCAGATCGCTACCCTCAAAAATAAAGGAAATAAAAAGTCTTGAATGGGGCACTAATAACAGTCCGGAGAATCTGGCACAGGGATTCACTCATTGTTTTTTTGTAAGTTTTAAGAGTGAGGCAGACCGTGCCATTTACTTACCACATCCCGCACACAAGGCTTTTGGGGAAATTCTTGGCCCGCATTTGGATAAAGTGCTGGTGGTTGACTACTGGGCCAAAAACTAAAATCGCACTAATGTGCTATTACGATGAATATAGAAAAGAATAAGAATGAAGACAGGCTGAAAATGGCGCTAAGCCAGGTGAAAAAGATTAAGGGGGAGTTGAGTAACGGAGGGGGTAAGAAAGCCATTGCAAAACAAAGAGAGAGAAATAAAATGCTCGCGCGAGAGCGCATATCTTATCTTACCGATGCGGATAAACCCTTTATAGAAATAGGAGCGCTGGCAGGTCATGAAATGTATGATGAATATGGCGGATGCCCTGCCGGAGGTGTAATAGCAGGAATAGGATATGTAAGTGGCAAACAATGTGTAATAGTAGCCAACGATCAAACGGTAAAGGCAGGCGCCTGGTTTCCCATAACGGGGAAAAAAAATCTTCGCATGCAGGAAATTGCTATGGACAACCATCTGCCTGTGATTTACCTGGTAGACAGCGCCGGTATTTTTCTGCCTATGCAGGATGAAATTTTTGCCGACAAGGAACATTTCGGACGGATCTTTAGAAATAACGCCAGGATGAGCGCTATGGGCATTACCCAGATTGCGGCCGTCATGGGCGCTTGTGTAGCCGGAGGCGCCTACCTTCCCATCATGAGCGATGAAACCCTGATGGTTTCCGGCAATGGTTCCATCTTTCTTGCGGGTCCCTATTTGGTAAAAGCCGCTATAGGTGAAGAAACGGATGCTGAGACTTTGGGCGGAGCAATCACCCATACGGAAATCAGCGGAATAGCCGATTACAAATTTGATTCAGAACAGCTTTGTCTGGATGAAATTAAAAGGATTTGCAGTAAATTAGGCAATCCCGAAACCGCCGGTTACAGCAGAATTAAGAGCGTTTCGCCTCAGAAAGAGCCTTCTGAAATATACAGCATAATCCCGTCCGACCCAACGAAGCCTTACGACATGCTGGACATTATAGAAAGGATTACAGACAACTCAGAATTTGACCAATACAAACGCGAATATGGGCAAACCATTTTATGCGGGTATGCGCGTATTGACGGCTGGGCGGTAGGCATCGTAGCTAATCAACGCAAGATAATTAAAAACAAACGCGGAGAGATGCAAATGGGAGGAGTAATTTACAATGATAGTGCGGATAAAGCCGCCCGATTTATCATGAACTGCAATCAAAAAAACATCCCCCTTGTGTTCCTGCAGGACGTCACCGGATTCATGGTCGGAAGTCGCAGTGAACATGCAGGAATTATAAAAGATGGCGCCAAAATGGTGAATGCAGTGGCCAATTCTGTTGTTCCTAAAATAACCATCATTATCGGTAATTCTTATGGAGCCGGTAATTATGCGATGTGTGGCAAGGCTTATGATCCGCGGTTTATTTATGCATGGCCCTCTGCAAAAATTGCTGTGATGGGTGGGGAACAGGCGGCACAAACCTTATTGCAAATACAAATGAGTGGTATGAAGAGTAAAGGACAAAGCGTTGACCCAACAGAAGAAAAAAATCTTCTGGAAGAAATTAAAAGTCGCTATGAAAAACAAACTACTCCATTTTATGCTGCCGCGCGGTTGTGGATTGATGACATTATAGATCCCGCGGATACTCGAAAACTGATTTCAGAAGGTCTTGCCGCTGCCAATCACAAAAAGGTGGTAGATCGTTTTAATCTTGGGGTTTTTCAGGTTTAGCGGGTGTCATAGGAAACTAATTCATAAATATCAATCAATAGCTAAGCATATCTTATTGATTTCATTCTTATTTCCAAGATGACAAAACCGACACTCACGATGTATACGGATGGAGCAGCCAGAGGAAATCCGGGACGCGGCGGCTATGGCGTTATTCTCAAATGGGGAACAATAGAAAAAGAGCTATCCCAGGGTTACCGGCATACTACCAATAACCGGATGGAACTGATGGCTGTTATTGCCGGTTTGGAAGCGCTGACAAAACAGAATCTGCAGATTTCCATATATTCCGACAGCCAATATGTGGTGAAAGCAGTGAAAGAAGGATGGCTTAAAAAATGGATGGCTACTGATTTTAGAGGCGGCAAAAAAAACAAAGACTTATGGACTCGTTTTTACGAACTTTCCCGCAAACACCAGATTCAGTTTATATGGGTAAAGGGGCATGCGGATAATCCACTTAATAATCGCTGCGATGAACTGGCTACTGCCGCAGCGGATGGAGGACAATTAATGACGGATGAAGGATATGAGAAAGAGCAAAAAGGTTTTTAAAAATTCCAATCAATGTATAAACTAACCGGCAAAATACAACACTATGCCTGGGGCGGAATGGATTTCATTCCGCAACTCCTTAACATTAAAAACGAAAGCCGTCAGCCTTTTGCCGAATATTGGCTGGGCACTCATCCCAATGGCGCCGCCGAGGTATTACGCCTAGGTAAACCCCCGATAGCCCTCGATAAATTCATTATTGAGAATACAAATAAAGTTCTGGGAAATGCAGTGGCAGAGCAGTTTGGTGGTTTACCTTATCTATTGAAGGTATTGGATGTAAGAAAGATGCTATCCATTCAGGTACACCCTACCAAAGCTGAAGCAGAAAAAGGATTCAACAAGGAAAACATGGCGGGCATCCCGCTCCAGGCATCGCACCGCAATTATAAAGATCGCAACCACAAACCCGAAATAATGGTAGCGTTGAGTGAGTTCTGGTTGCTGCATGGTTTCAAAAAGAAGGAACTCCTGGAAGCCGTACTCAGAGAAACCCAAGGATTGGAAACTTTATTACCGGGGTTTCAAAAAGAAGGGCACTACGGATTATATAAGAGGATCATGGAGCTTCCACAATCTGAGGTAGACGGGATACTGCAACCTATTCTTAAAAGAGAAAGACCCTTGTATAAGGCTAATCAACTCTCTAAATCCAATCCTCTTTATTGGGCTTGTAAATCTGCAGAAACCGGAAATCCCGAGTTGAAAAATCTTGACCGGGGCATCTTCTCCATCTTTTTCTTCAACATTGTGCACCTGGATCCGGGGCAGGCCATCTTCCAGGGTGCGGGAGTGCCCCATGCCTATCTTGAAGGGCAGAATATTGAACTGATGGCGAACTCCGATAATGTGTTAAGAGGAGGCTTAACCCCCAAACACGTTGATGTGTCCGAACTGCTGAAACACACTTCCTTCGAAGGTATCACACCGGTAATCCTTACCGGAGAAAAAAGAGGAGCTGAAACCCTGTACCCCTGTCCGGTGAAAGACTTTCAACTCAGTCGGATCAACCTGCAAAACAAAGAGACATACAACCACCTCGCTTTCTCTGCCGAAATATTACTGGTAACGGCAGGAGCGGTTCGTATCTCCGGCTCAGGCCATACTTTTTCTTTAACAAAAGGAGAAGCCGTGTTCCTGGGTGCAGGTGAAGACTATGCCCTCCATTCTGAAACAAAGGCGGAACTGTTTAAGGCCGCAGTGCCTGGATTTTGATAGCCCCCCTATCTTATCAAAAAAAATTGTAGGTATTGGGTATCAGAGCCTCCATTTCCTTCCACTTGGGACTGATTATACTATCTTCAATTTCTGTTTTCCAAAGCTTTCCACCACGGTAAGGATAACCAGCGAAACCAATACCAGAGTTCCACCGGCAATGGCCTGACCGCTTAACTTTTCTCCCAGCCAAATGGCTGCTACAGGCAAACCAAAAAAAGTAATCAAATAATTGGAAATAGCAATGTCAGTAGCCTCCAGTCGTTTCAGGGCTATAAAGAAAAGAACCATCGAAAGAAAATTATGGAAGAAGGTGAGCGTTCCTAAAAATCCAATCCAGGTATCGGCAGTAAAGGATGGAATCCGGGCAAAAATATCCGATTCATAATACAATACAAAAGGAGTAAGCAGTATTACCATTACCACATAGGTGTAAAACACCATTTCCATTCCCGTAAACTTATCTGCAATTGCTTTGCAGCCCACATTGTAATAGGCATTGCCTATCAGCGCCAAAAAAATGAGTAAATTCCCAATAGCATATTGAGAACCAAAATCAAGTTTCCTGATATCCTGGGTAGAACAAAGTATAACCCCCACTATAGCAATGCCAAAACATATCCATTTAATACGCGACATCTTCTCTTTAAGCAAAAGAAAAGCAAATACGGCTGTGAGTACTGGCAATACCAAAACCAAAATGGCTGCATTACTGGCCAGAGAATAACGGGTACCGAAAGTCATTAATACCTGAGATGGAAAAGCCCCTAATATCACCAATAAAATAAATATCCGAAAATCCTTCAGCCTGCGTTTGTTTTTCCTGTAATCTTTAACCACAAAAGGCAATAACAACAAGACAGAAAGCACCATCGGCCCCCACACGGTGAAATAAGGGCCGATCTGATCCTGTATCAACTTAATTCCGGTAAACTGCAAAGACCACATGAAGTTGCAGGAAAATAATAATATCCAGGCAAATAACTTTTGATTCATATTAACCGATGAAAAATGGTGGGTTATTCAAAAATACAATGATCCAAAAACGAGGGTTCATACCCATGATCTTTTGTCCAGCGGACTGCCGTTTCAATTTTATCAAAATAATCCGGCTGATATTCTGCATAATCGGGATAATAATATTGCTCATGAATCAGGTAATCTACATAAGGAGGTAAGCCCGAGGGAGCGACGGCATAAGCATTCATCTCGGGAACAATATCTTCCTGCTTTGTTTTATCCAATACCATACTGCTCCTCACAAAAATGATATCCGTTGATTCATCTTTCCATATGAAACGCTTCTTCATGTGCCTTCTTTGTTCAACATTGAGATAATAAGATACGGATGGCCGGTCATCATCCACATTAAAATACCCCACCAGGGCTTTATACTCCTCAGAACGCACTGCCTTTGCTCCTTCCACATTCAGTTCTCCCCAATGAATGGTAGTTACCGGACCCAATAGAGGTTCTCCTGCAAAGCGTTTTATCTCACGCTTAATTAAATCACAATCCTGTTTCACATCAGGATAGCCTGCGTGCTTATATGGGGCATCAGGAAATTCAGCATAAGAATGGAAACTCAGTCGAAGCCAGTCTGCATTTTCCTGCCATTCCCCTTTAAAGATATCCGGAAATTCAGCAAGTGTGAAATCGCCATCTACCGACTGATAGAATAAATTGAGATGTACCCTTGTTTTATATTGCGTATGTATTTCTCTTAAACCTTTTAAGTAGGGGTTATCAAAAATGGAAGAATATTGATGAGCATGACGGGCTATGTCCTGCATAAACCGGATATTATCATCAACCGACAGGCGATACTTATGGGCAAAATTTTTGGTATAGAAAACTGTAAGCAACAGAGATCCTCCTGAGGATTGATCCTTTATCTCCAATTCATTTTCGTATTGATTTAAGAAGACCGGGGCGGCAAATAATCCCGATGCCGTTTCTTTAGCAGGCCTATCGTTAATAGTAATGGAACTCCCCGGAGCAGCAGACACTTTTGCCGTAAAAGACAAACCATCTTTTAACTTTTCGCCATCAAGGTGGTGCAATACATCTCCGTTAATTGGGAATAGGGGTGTAATCAAAACAGGATTCATCTTTAACGTTGGATATTTGTATAATTAGTAATTAAATTGCATTCTGTTCAAAAAGGAATCGGATGGAGTTTAAAAATATGCTATTCACCTGAAATAATTATTTTTTGTTTTAAATAACATAGAATAAGAATAGGAAGCACACAAATCTTCTCCGTTTAACAACCACTTTTTTATGCATAATACAAGAAGAGATTTTATTAAAAATTCTGGCCGGATTGGATTAGGACTGACAGGCTGTTGGATGAACAGTTTTGCGTCATCAGATGAGGATTTGCAGGAAATTAAACTTCAGTCCGCATATCACCCGCCTCAAAGTTTCAATATGAGCGGTTATGCGGCGCCTAAACTGGACACTGTTCGCATCGGTTTTATCGGTATCGGAAACAGGGGTTATGGAGCAGTGGAAAGAATGAGCAGGATAGACGGCGTTGACATCATGGGTTTATGTGACCTGCGTCCGGAAAGAGTGAAGCTGGCATACGATCTTGTGGTGGGTTCAGGACATAAACCTGAATTATACCATTCCGATGCGGAAGCCTGGAAAACAATGTGTGCCCGAAAGGATATTGACCTGGTCTATATTCTTACACCCTGGGCCTTGCATACGCCGATGGCCTTATTTTCGATGAATCACGACAAACACGTTTGTGTAGAAGTGCCGGCGGGGAAGACGCTGAAGGAACTTTGGAGTTTGGTGGAGACTTCAGAAAAAACCCGAAAACATTGCATGATGGTGGAGAACTGCTGTTACGATTTTTTTGAACTGACCACGTTAAACATGGCACAACAGGGTTTCTTCGGAGAGGTAATTCATGGAGAGGGCGCCTATATTCATTCGCTTACGGAACTCTTATTTTCTGACCGCTTTTATCAGTTGTGGGAATTGGAGGAAAGCGCTTCAAGAAAAGGGAATTTATATCCCACCCACGGTTTGGGGCCCATTTGCCAATCCATGAATATTAACAGGGGAGATAAAATGGATTATCTGGTTTCTGTTTCTACCAACGATTTTACTTTAGGCCGGGAAGCGAAACGACTTGCTGCTGAAAACGAGATATTCAGGCCTTATTCCGGACGTTCGTTTAATGGAAATATGAATACTTCAACCATCCGCACTATTAAAGGGAAATCCATTGTTGTACAATACGATATCACTTCCCCACGTCCATATACGCGAATTCAGCTGGTCAGCGGAACCAGGGCTGTGGCTTTAAAATATCCCGAACCTGCCCGTATTGCTACCGGCCATGAATGGCTGCCGGAACAGGAAGTAAGAGATTTGCAGGAAAGGTTTCGTCCACCATTATTAAAAAGGATAGGGGAAATGGCAAAACAGGTTGGCGGGCATGGAGGTATGGATTTTATCATGGACTGGCGTACTGTAGATTGCCTGCGAAACGGACTGCCCTTAGATCAGGATGTATATGATGCTGCCTTATGGTCATCGGTATCACCGCTTTCTGTTTGGTCAGTAGCTAACGGATCAGCGCCTATTAAAGTTCCTGATTTTACAAGAGGCAGTTGGGAAAAGAATACCCCGGTAGATTTGAGTATGCACCAGGGAGGCAATACAGGAGTGAAATAAGCTATAGTTCATTTTCAATCTACTGGCTTCTTCCTACAAAAAAAGCCCCAACTTCATTTCTTTTGATTGCACATATTGGAGATATAATTCTCCACTTCATTAGATTCAAAGAAAATACCATTAAGAGGGCGGTTACCACTGACAAACATAGTGTCAGAACTCCTTACCTATACCAATATTTACAATGATTTGAGAGGTAACATTCGCAGAATAAAAAAGAAAAAAGAATTTAGCCAAGTATGATAATAAATACTCAATCTAACAACTTTATGTCTGTAGCGTTTGTAACCGCAAAGTGCGCCAAGGAGGAAAACGCCAAGAGCGCGAAGTGGAAAACAAAGAATCTCTGCGACCTTCGCGAAAAACTTAGCGTTCTCCGCGGTAAAATGGTTTTAGTATAAAAAGGTATATTTTCAATTTAATACCGGACTTTTAATTTGCGAAAGATCAGGAGTTCTGAGTGTAGTGAAGCGTAATAGTGGATTAAGTAATCTTTATTCCGATAGCGCTCATCACGCTATTGATTCAATAACTTTTTTTTCTGCGCTTCGTATTCCTCCTTCGTCAGCACACCATCGTCATACAGCTTTTTCAATTTGGCCAACTCATCGGCTACACTGCCCTGATTTATCATAATCGTGGTTTCCTTTTCCCGTTTTTGCAATAATTCGCCGGCTTTTATGGCCGGCTCAATATTAATCACAAGCCTCGTTCCTTTCCTGATATGCAATGTGCCGTCGTTAAAGATTCTGTGAACCACATAACCATTATAATTATACCGCTTATCAATCCCTGTTTCAAGATGAGATTGTTTGTTCTCCTTATTGGAATAGGTTACTCCTTTTAAAAGCTCCGGCCCACTTACGTAGCGAAAGCTGCCATCCGCATTTGAACCCTTCCCAAGCCGGATAGAATCTCCTTCGTGAATTATCCATCCTGCCCTGGTTTCAATAGAACTAATTCTCTTTTGTGCATACAGATTACAAACAACTATAGCGATAACGGCTGTAACAATTAGATGCTTCATATCTTAAAGTTTTAAACCCAATCACTCTAAAACTAAATAATTACTGTAAGGAATCCAAGTTTTTTCAAAATTATTTTTCATCCGTTCAAAGCCTTCAATAGGGCCAATTTTATAATAAAAATCACCTGACTTAAAGGCTTAATAAATGAAGCCTTTGTTCGCGTTCCCGGAAAAATGCTTTGCTGATTGCCGCACTACAGTTGTATCCCCTAGGCTGTCCGGCCTATTTCCTTTTAACACCGGAGATTGCTGTTTTATATAATCAACCTCACCCCTCCCAGATCTGAGAGCCGGTGCGGGAAACGGTCGCTGGGTGAACCAATAAACATAAAGTTTTTGGGAATATTCCATTCTCTGCTCAGTTGATCAATTATTTCCGGGCCAAAAGTACCCCGTATCTGAATATATTCTATCCGGATATCTGGATAAGCCCTGTCCAGCGCCTCAAAATCTCTTTCAAACTCCTTATTTAATTCCTGCTGTTCCTGAAGCACCGTTACAATCTTTAATTTCTGGGTAATTTCATTAGCCTGCACATACTGAATCACTTTATTCAGGATTGCTATATTATCTCCCTTAGTAAAATATACAAATGCCTGTTTATTAAGCTTTCTCATCTCCCTGGTAAGCTGCAGACGGCTGAAAACAGCCGCCCGTTGAATTTTATCAAATACAGAATTGATATACAAGAGGAGATAATGAATAGCCACTTTACGCTTTAAGAACAGGTATATTATAATGAGGGTGGGTATAAAATATTGAAGAAAAATAACGAGATATTCCGGGTGCAGTTTTACGTTTCCATATAATGCAATCAGAATACCGAGAATTCCTAATACAACAATAGATGGGGCAGCATATTCGGGTCGGGGCAATTGTGAACGCTTAATTTTTAACAGCAGATTACCGAATCCAAAAAATGCCATTACGGATAAAAAAGAAATGGTATACACCCCTGCTAAAGGTTCAATTTCTCCTGCGGTAATAAATAATACAGAAAAACATAAAGCATAAAACAAGATCAGAATTCTCGGCGTGCTGCCTCTTTTATTTTCCTTTAAAACACTTTGAGGAAAAATACGGTCCAGCGCCATGCGCTTCAGCAACCCATTTACACCTATAAAAGCAGTTAATACGGCTCCGCTTAACACAATGGCTGCATCAATGGAAATAACGGTTGCCAGCCAGTTGCCCCCTGTCCTGGAAGCTAAAAAAGAAAGGAATGCAGCTTCCTGACCAACCACCTCCCCCAATGGAACGACAGATACCGCAAGAATGGCAATCAGGGGGTTAATAATAATGACGAGATACCACATATTGCGCAGTGTTTTGGGAAATACGCCTGGCTTTTGTTCCTCAATAAAATTGGCGGAAGTCTCAAAACCGGTGATGCCTAACATGGCGGTACTAAAGCCCAGAAACAGAGCTTTTGTAATACTCCCTTTAAGAGGAGTATGAAAATTAATATCCGCAATATGAAAACCATTTCTTATTAAAAAGTAAATACCACTGCAAATGAGTAAGGCTAAAGCCGCTAAATGGAGAAGAAAAATGGCGAGTGAAACCTTTGAGGATTCTCTGATCCCGCTAATCGTGAGGAATAAAAAGAGGGTTAATAAAACCATCGTAGCAACAATTACCGGGAAGTATGGAAATACACTATGCAGATAGTGCATGGCTTCGGATGCTGAAAGAACAGCCGTAGCCATATAAGATAAAATGGTAAGACAGGCAGCCAGAGATGCGTTTCCCTTGCTGGTAGTGTTCAGCAGAATATTATAAGCTCCGCCATTTAAGGGCAGAGCGCCTACAGCCTCTCCATATATCTTTCGAAAAAAATACAATACTATGCCTACTATCAAAAGAGAGATAAAAGCATATTGTCCTGCATATAAAATGCATAAAGCCGATACATACAGACAGGAAGAGGTAATATCGTTGCCACAAATGGCTGTGGCCTCTAATTGTCCGAGTTTCCCCGAAAGAGCCGGTTGCCTTTGTTTCATCATATTTTTCGAAGCCCAAAGACGTGCTTCCGATTGCTAAATTACCTCATACTACCTGAACCCTTACAATTATTTGGTCTGTAAATCAGAAAAGATTCCTTACTTTTAAAAATAACTTTAAGAACACCCGGGTTAATCCAATTACCTTTTAAACACTTTGTTAATTTAAAAAACAAGAAGCCGTTCCATTTTTGCTGTATGAAAAAGATTTTGATCCTTGCCGGACTCTGTCTGGCAGGTGCTATGGTAATATTTTTTTTCCGGTACTTCTCTGACTCCTCTTCAGGTTCGGAAAATAACAACGGAGAAAGCATTAGTTATAATTTTCAGGTACGCCCCATTTTATCCGACAAGTGTTATGCCTGCCACGGTCCGGATGCCAATAAACGGGAGGCCGGACTAAGATTAGACCTTCAGGAAGAAGCCTATAAGGCATTGGAAGATGATCCCGAAGCGCATGCCATCGTACCGGGAAAACCAGATTTCTCTGAACTCTATATCCGGGTATCATCGTCTGATACTGCCATCCGGATGCCACCGGCTTCAAGCAATGTGCCTCCGCTTACCAAAGAGGAAATAGCCATTCTGAAAAAATGGATTCAGGAAGGTGCTAAATATGAACCCCATTGGGCATTTGTACCCCCTCAGAAAAGCCCGGTTCCCAAGGTAAAAAACAAGACCTGGCCCAAAAATGATATTGACTTTTTTGTATTAAGTAAAATGGAGGAGCACGGACTCTCTCCTAATGAAGAATCAGACAAGGAGCGACTCCTCCGCCGTATATCGCTGGATATTACCGGATTGCCGCCAACCCCGGAAATGATAGCGGGTTTCATCAACAACAAAAACGATGATGCCTATGAAAAAATGATTGATACCCTTTTACAACAGCCGGCATATGGCGAACGGATGTCTATCCCCTGGCTGGATGTAGCCCGCTATGCAGATTCCCACGGTTATCAGGACGATAATTACCGGTCTCAATGGCCCTGGCGCGACTGGGTAATTCATGCCTTCAATGAAAATATGCCCTACGATCAGTTTGTAACCTGGCAATTAGCAGGAGATTTAATTCCGAACGCCACCAAAGAACAAATATTGGCTACGGGTTTTAACCGCAATCATAAAATTACAGAAGAAGGCGGGGTAATTGATGAAGAATATCGCGTTGAATATGTGGTAGATCGTACGAACACTCTGGGAACTGCCATTCTGGGCATGACCATTGAATGTTCTAAATGCCACGATCATAAATATGATCCCATTTCACAAAAAGAGTTTTTTGAACTCTCCGCTTTTTTTAACAATATTAAAGAAGTAGGACTGGAGTCTACCGTTGGAGGTCATGAAACCTTTGCTAAGAATCCCCGGATGGATATTACACAAGACGACCTGAAAGGCGTATTGAACTTTATAACCAGTTCGGATACAGCAGGACTACAGGTTTCGGTGATGAAAGACATGGAAGATTCAGTAAGAAAAACCTATATTTTAACAAGAGGAGAATACGACCAGCACGGGCAGGAAGTACAGCCGGGCACTCCTAAGGCCATCATGGATTATTCTCCTAACCTTCCAAAGAATCGGCTGGGATTAACCAAATGGTTATTTGACGAAAAAAATCCCCTAACGGCACGGGTATTTGTGAACCGAATCTGGCAGGAAATTTTCGGAAGAGGGATGGTAAAATCTTCCAACGATTTTGGAATGCAGGGTGATTTGCCTACCCATCCTAAACTGTTAGATTGGCTGGCAGCAGATTTCAGGGAAAACGGATGGAACATCAAGCGACTGGTAAAGCAGATTTATATGTCGGCAACCTACCGGCAATCGTCTGTAATATCACCGGAAAAACTGAAAGCAGATCCACAGAATATTTATCTTTCCTATGCTCCACGGATACGAATGAATGCGGAAATGGTACGCGATCTGTCGTTGGCCAGCAGCGGCTTATTGAAACCTATTATTGGCGGCCCCAGCGTGAAACCCTATCAGCCGCCCGGATTATGGGAACTGGCAACTTCGGGTAGGGGTTTATTAGCCACTTACAAACAGGATCATGGTATCCCATTGTATCGCCGGGGTATGTACACTTTTATTAAGAGAACGGTTCCTCCTCCCTCCATGATCATTTTTGATGCCAGCAACCGGGATCAGTGTGAAGTGAAAAGATCCAGGACCAATACGCCATTACAAGCACTGATCATGATGAACGATCCTACAATTCTGGAAGCTTCGGTAGCGTTGGCCGATCACCTGACCGAAAAGAAAGAAAAACCGGAAACTGCCGTTACAGAGGCTTTTTTGAGGATCATTAACAGGCATCCGGCACCAGAGGAACAGAGCATCTTATTAGGATACCTTCAGGATCAGGATACTTATTTCAAAGCCCATCCGGACGCTATTGAAAAAGTAATTAAAGTAGGTGAATATAAACTGAAGAGCCCGGGGGGCGCCGGCGTTGCAGCGCTTGCGCGATTAATACAGGTAATCTATAATATGGACGAAGCTATTACAAAAACATAACCTGATGAATAAAGATTTATTACAGTTGGGATTAAACATAAATCGCCGTAAATTTTTATCACGGTTGAGTATTGGCGTCGGCAGCGCCGCTTTAGGTTCGCTGCTTATCCCGGGTTTGTACGATGGCGCCCGGGAGGAGGAAGCCGGTTTTGTTTCGGGGATTCCGCATTTTGCTCCAAAAGCGAAGAGGGTCATTTATTTGTTCCAGAATGGAGCGCCCTCCCAATTAGAGACCTTCGATTATAAACCCATGCTCAATAGTATGATGGGGCAGGACCTTCCTGAATCCATCCGGCAGGGACAACGGCTTACGGGTATGACCTCGGGCCAAACTTCGTTTCCACTAATAGGCTCTTTCTATAAATTTGAACAACACGGACAGTCCGGAGCGTGGGTAAGCGAAATCTTCCCACATATGGCCAAGATAGTAGACGATTTATGCATTGTTAGATCAATGCACACGGAAGCCATCAATCACGACCCTGCCTTAACTTTCTTTCAAACAGGGGCACAACAGGGCAACCGTCCGAGCATGGGATCCTGGGTGAGCTACGGGCTGGGTACAGAAAACAAAAACCTACCTGCATTTTGTGTACTGCTATCCCGTGGAAAGGGGAACGGGCAAGGGGTATATTCCAAATTATGGTCCAACGGCTTTCTCGATTCCATTCATCAGGGAGTGCAGTTCAGCAGTGGCGAAAATCCTATTTTATATCTGCAGGATCCCGATGGAATGGACAGAAACGCCCGACGTAAGATGCTCGATAAGGTGGCCGAACTGAATGAAATACAATTTAAGAATTTTGGAGACCCTGAAATAGCGGCTAAAATCCAGCAATATGAAATGGCTTACAGGATGCAAACAGCTGTTCCAGAGATCATGGACGTGTCCCAGGAGCCGGATGATATTGTAAAATTATATGGCCCCGAATGTATGGTGCCGGGCACCTACGCAGCCAATTGTTTACTGGCCCGCAAACTTTCAGAAAATGGGGTACGCTTTATTCAGCTCTATCATCAGGGTTGGGATCAACATGGTAACCTGCCTAATGAAATGCGGGGGCAGGCGAAGGATGTAGACCAGCCTTCTGCCGCATTAATTACCGATCTCAAACAAAGAGGATTGCTGGATGAAACACTTGTTATCTGGGGAGGAGAATTTGGAAGAACCAATTATTGTCAGGGAAAAATGAGCGTAGACAATTATGGAAGAGATCATCATCCCCGAAGCTTTAGTATCTGGATGGCAGGTGGGGGAATCAAACCGGGGATGGTTTATGGAGAAACGGATGAATTTGGATATAATATTGTAAAAAATCCCGTCCACATTAATGATTTTCATGCTACTATATTAAACCAGCTGGGATTCGATCACGAAAGGCTTACGTACCGTTTTCAGGGAAGGCGGTACCGGCTCACCGATGTAGGAGGCAAGGTGGTACGAGACATCATTTCCTGAATTTACACACAACTATTTACAGTTAATAACATTTATGAACAGAAGAAAGTTTTTACAGCATACAGGAGTTACTATGGGCAGCATAGCCATTGCCCAAGATTTGTTTGCGGGGAAAAAAGGACCCATCTTTGGACACAACAACATGCAATATCGGATGGATGCCGATTGGGGAAAGCTCAATTCCGAAAAACATCCTGTTAACGACTGCCATGAAATGATACAGGATAGAAAAGGAAGAATTCTGTTACTGACCAACGAAACCAGGAATAATATCCTGATCTACAATAAATCAGGAAGGCTTAAAGGCAGTTGGGGACACGAGTTCCCCGGCGCTCATGGGTTAACCCTTCAACAGGCAGGAAGTGAAGAGTACCTCTTTATCACCGATACCGTTAAGCATCAGGTGTACAAAACTACGATGGACGGCAGGATATTATTTACTATTGACTATCCAAAAGAGACGGGTGTATATAAAAATAAGGAGGCTTTTGTTCCAACAGAAACTACCGTTTTAGACAATGGCGATTTTTATATTGCAGATGGATATGGTGCACAATATATTATGCATTATGATGAAAGAGGGAAACTGAAGCATTTTTTCGGCGGCAAAGGAAACACGACGGCTCATTTAGATAACGCACATGGCATTACGTTAGACAACCGGCAGGGTGAGCCGACGTTATTGATCACCGATCGTACCCGTAACTGCTTTAAAAGATTTTCGTTAGAAGGAAAACTTCTTGGAGTAATTGCACTGCCCGGCGCCTGCGTTTGTCGTCCGGTTATTCAAGGCGACTATTTGTATGCTGCGGTATTGCGATCTCCTGACCTAAGCGCTGCAGGAACAGGCTTTGTAACCATATTAGATAAAAACGATACCGTGGTTTCCAATATAGGGGGAACGCCCCCGGTTTATGAGAACCATGTACTGCAGCCTATGGCGCAGGCTGAAAAAATATTTGTTCATCCGCACGATGTTTGTGTTGATGATGAAGGCAGTATCTATGTAGCTCAATGGGCATCCAACAAAGTTTATCCATATAAGTTTAAGCGGGTTTAGATTTCAATAAAGATGATTTCATAATATCAAACGAATCGGGTATCCAATACCGGCTCATTTGATAAGCAGAACTAAATCAAGAAAACATGCAAAAAGTGAAGAAGATTGGTGAAGGTATTTTATTAGGCGGAATGGTTTTCCTCCTCTTCCTGGTAGTATTTGAAAGTTTTCTGGAAATCCCCTCCTGGCTATCAGTTGCCGGCAGGTTGCACCCCATGCTGCTTCATTTCCCCATAGTGCTTTTACTGATAGCATTTTTCATGATGTGGATACCTGTAAAAAACGAGGCAGAAAATTCATGGCTCAATGTATTACGATTGATCGCGGCGCTGTCGGCAGTCTTTACAGCTATCTTCGGTATGCTATTGTCACAGGAAGAACCTGGTGAAGGCTCCCTGTTGCTCCTTCATAAAATAGGTGGCATTGTGATTGCAATCCTGGGCTATCTGTTTTATTCCTATTATTCTTTTTTGGTCAGACATGCTAATATCTCAAAATCTTTTACGCTCATTGCTGCTCTGGCAATCATCGTTACGGGCCATTGGGGAGCTAACCTTACTCACGGCGAAGGTTACGTTCTGGCACCCATTAAAAGCAATCAGCGCCCGTTAGTTGCTCCCGAAAAAGCCGTTATTTTTTCAGACGTAATCCTACCCATATTAGAAAATAAATGCACCGGTTGTCACGGAAAGTCAAAACAAAAAGGAGGACTTCTGCTCGACAATCTTGAAGGGATATTGGCCGGTGGCAAATCAGGGCCTTTGTTTATTCCGGGGCAACCCGATACCAGTTTACTGATTACCCGTTTGCATTTGCCTTCCGATCACAAAAAACACATGCCTCCTGCTTCACGACCACAACTAACAGAAGCAGAGGAAGCAGTTCTGTATGCCTGGATCCGATCGGGAGCTGTTACAGACAGTCTCCTATTCAGTTTGCCCGAGCAGGATACCTTTCGCATCCTGGCAACCAGCTTTCTGCAACCAGTCGGCCCCTCAACACCCGTTTACGACTTTACAGCAGCTGATGAAAAGAAAATAGCAACATTAAACAACAACTACCGGATCATTGTACCTCTGGGAAAGAACAGCCCCGCACTGGCAGTAAATCTTTATGGCAGAACAGCATATACTTCCAAAGCGCTGGAAGAGTTACTTCCCATAAAGCAACAGATTGTGGAATTAAATCTCGCCCACCTGCCTGTAAAAGACGATGATTTGAAACTGATTCGTCAGTTTAGTAATCTTGAAAAATTAATTCTGAACTATACTGATATCACTGCCGAAGGGACAGAACAACTTGGCTCGCTGAATAAGCTCAAAGAACTAGCTTTATCTGGTACGGCGGTTACGGCCTCTTCGCTGGAAAAAATACTGCCTGCTCCGGAACTCAGGTCATTATTTGTGTGGGACACCCCAATAGACACTTTACAATTTCAGGCGCTCAGAAAAAAGTACAGCAACATCCACATTGAAACCGGTTATATAGACAAAGGAGATGTAATTGTGGCATTAAGCCCTCCTAACATAAAAACACCACAGGGGATATTCAACAATAATACTCAGATTGAAATTTCCCATCCTTTTAAAGAAGCGGAAATACGATATACCACAGACGGAGAGGAACCCGACAGCGTCACGGGAAAAATATATTCCCAACCTATTGCCATAGATCGTTCAACAACGCTGAAGGCAAGAGGCTACAAAAAAGGCTGGTATGGCAGTGCAATTGTACAGGCAACCTATATCAAGCAGGCTTATATTCCTGATTCAATTGCCTTTATTACGGTTCCGGATCCTAAATACAATGCTGAAAGTCCAGGTTTGCTAAAGGATGGCGATCTGGGCAATTATACCAATCTGGCTAATGGAGAATGGCTGGGATATCGTAATAATGAAGCCGCTTTTTATCTGTATTTTCATAAAAAAGTACAGCCCCAGAATATCATTCTCCAGATGGCTCAAAATCCGAGAGGACATATTTTTCCACCTGCAGCAATTGAGGTATGGGGTGGGTTGTCCAGGGATGATCTAATTCTTTTGGGAAAGCATAACAATGCAATACCTGAAAAAGATGAACCGGCAAAATCGCTGCTCGAAACCATCCCTTTACAAAAAGCGGATTTACAATGCATAAAGCTGATCATCAAACCGGTAGGCAAACTTCCTGAGTGGCATGCCAGCAAGGGAAATCCTGCCTGGATCTTTTTGAGTGAGGTTGTTTTAAATTAATCAAAAAACATTCCCTAAGCGTTACTCTCCCCGTGAGTTCGAGGATAAACTGTCATGCATCGTTTTAGCCCATTGGGCTATTCGCTGGTATTGTTTTTCCGTAAGCCGTGCCTTATCATGCATCCACAAATACGATTTCAATGGCATACTGCGGTCTTCCATCACTTCACGAAGCTCATCAAATTTCTTAGCTGCATCCTCTGACGAGTAGAGAGCAAATTCAGCAAAATTAACGTGCTTTTTTGCATGTTTGATATGCCAGTCCATCCACCAACTTACAGGCTGAATATGATAGTACCAGGGATAGTTTTCGGTATAATTAGAATGACAGTCGTAACAACCATTATACAAATCCATCTGGATATTCATAGGCACCTCATATTTATCAGTAATATCTGTTTTTGTATTGCCCGATACCATCCGGTTTTTATTGGGTGTAAAAAACGGGAGTTGAATTACTAAGAAAATAATAAGCACGAGATACCATATCCTTTTCCGGATTTTCATGAGCATTCATTTAATCTATACAAATATAAGAAAACCATGTTGATGCGATCCGGGTACATTTGCAGATGTGGCTGGCGAGTGCATCTCTTCCAAAAAAATATTGTACTTTCGCAGTATTCTTTTTATTAAAAATATTTTTTTATGAAAAATGCAAAAATCAAACTTTCAGGTTTAATGCTTATCGCAGCATTTTTTGCTTTTTCTGTTATCTCTTGTTCACAATCTGATAACAAGACAAGTGAAAATTCAGAAGCATCAACTGCACCCGCACCAAGTACAGCCACGGCCGCCAGTAATATTGCAACAGGGCCGCAAACCATTACCGGTGAAATCCTGGACATGTCGTGCTATATGGATCACGATGCTATGGGAGAGTCGCATAAAAAATGCGCACAGGGATGCTTAGATAAAGGACTGCCCGCCGGGATCTTAGGGGAAAACGGCCAGGTTTATTTGTTAGTAGAAGACCATGATGCCTCTGATGCATACAAAACTGCACTTCAGCATGCAGCCGAAAAAATAACAGTTAGCGGAACAGTGGTCAACAAAAATGGTGTACAGTCCCTGATCGTGAAAGAAGTAAATATACAGGGTTAAAAATCACTCTTATCTAAAATAGTTTTAAGCAGTTCCACAACAGGGCTGCTTTTTTTAGTCCTCCCATAGAAACAAATATCCTACCCCCTCTGTGGTCATCCGTGCCACCAGTGAGAAACCCTACCTCCCGCAGATCACGCAAATCCACGCAGAACAAACTCAATTACGATATAATATCCTATCTCTTTCTGTGCCCATCCGTGCCATCCGTGAGAAACCCTTTTTCTTATCTGTATCGAATAAAGAAATACAATACCAGAGCAGTTATAATCGTCCACCAGATAAAAGGGTTTCTCCATCCACGCTGCTGTTCCTGCTGTCCGGGAGGAAGCGACATACTCGCTCTATCCCAGATTAAACCCTTTAGTTCAGCTTCGGGTTTAGGTATGGTAAGTAAACTCACTACAACGCACATGGCCATGCAACTCCAAAACACTATCCCCGTGCGGTTGAGAAAGGGCATATTGGGGAATGAAAATTCCATAATAAACGAAAGTGGAATCGTTAAGAGTCCCGCTGCCAAAGCGCCGGCATGCGTAGTACGCTTCCAGAGGATACCCATGAGAAACATAGTTGCTATCCCCGGCGTAAAAAGTCCGTAAGCATTCAGCAGATACAGGAATACGGGTTTATCAGAATAACTGATAAGGAGAACACTGCTCATGATCCCTAAAAAGATAATCACTATACCTGCTATCCTCCCAAACCGGACAGATTGCGCATCGGTTGCATTTTTCCGAATATATGGCAGATAAATATCCATAGTTAAAATAGTAGTGCTGGAATTGAGAGCGCCTGAGATGTGCGACATTACCGCAGAAACCAATGCTGCCATTACCAAACCCACTAATCCTGAAGGAAGCAAGTGCTCCACTAATGCTACAAAAAGCAGATCAGGCTTCTCAAGGTTAGGAAATAACCGGACTGCGACCAGGGCCGGCGCTACAATAAGAAATGGCGTTAGAAACTTAAGATAATCAGTAAAAATTACACCGATGCGGGCATGCCATTCATTCTTTGCCGCCAGGGTACGTTGAACAATAAACTGATTGGTAGCACAATAAAATATACTGATACATAAAGTACCTCCAAGATATTGTGTCCATGGAAAATCAGGATCATCTGCAGGAAGGAATATCTTCCAGTCCTTTGAAGTTTCCATAAGGGCGCTAAGCCCGCCAGCCGCATGGATAGTTGCATATGACAATACAATCATTCCCAGAATCAGGATACAAACCTGTAACATTTCTGTCCATACCACTGCCCGCAGGCCTCCGGCAATGGTATATATCCCGGTAAAAACAGCAATCATCAATATACTTGGAATCATTGGAATCCCTAATAGTTCGTGCAATGATATCGCTCCAAGAAATAGTACGGCTCCGATTTCAACAAAGATATAAGTCATTAATACCAGAAGAGAATATATAGCTCTGGCAGCCCCTCCGAATCTTTTTTGCAAAAATTCAGGCATGGTATAAAAGCCGTTTCTCAGATAAAAAGGAAGAAACACCCATAACAACGCATTAAATCCTATCAGGATAGCCCCCCATTCAATTACAACGGCAACAAATCCCCGATTATAGGCTACCCCCATTACCCCTACTATTTGGTGGGTACTGATGTTTGCTGCCAGAATACTTCCACCGATCATCCACCAGGGGAGTTTGTCTCCTGCCAAAAAATAATCTCTTTTTGTTTTCCGTCCTTTTCGCGAAGCGTAAATACCAAGAATCAACACCCCCAGTAAGTAAATCCCAAAAACAGTTGCATCAAATCCTGTAAGATTAGAATTCATAATTTTTCGGAATTAGATATTTTTTAACCTGCAATGTTCATCTCTTCCGCTACTTGTCCTGTAACCTTAATCAATTGTTCCAGCGAACCGGCTGCAAATGGCGTCTGCCATTCCTGATATATATCTTTATCATAGCAATCAGAAGGAGGAAGATATCCTATGCTGCCGTTTACAAGATTCATAACAGCAACTGCTTTAGAAGACCACTGTTTTCTAAGTGCTGTTTGAAATTCGGAATATGCCTCATTGGGCTGTCCTATTAAAAACGAATCTCCCAGGCGCCATATCCAGAGAGGTATTCGCGCAGTATGCCCATCGCCTAAGGACTTTCGAATACTCCGCTTGCGTACAAGTCTCTCTTTTAGAACCCTGTCTGTACAATTACTAATCTGTTGCTCAATTTCTAACAACGAGGGCAGAGGCTTCAAATCAAAGGACACCCAATCCATCCGGGATATGATTTTTTCTGAAGGCTGGTACATAGTTTGCCTCCAAACCGCCAAAGGGGCGCCAGATTCCACAATACCTGAAAATGAAAGCTCGTGACCGGCAGAGAGCATCCCCTCAAGAGTGGCCATAACACTGTATCCCAACTGACGACCATGCTTGTCTGCTATTGCAGGGTCTCCGGTATATTGCTCTGCGGGCGACAATTCGCCGGACGCCCCCTGTA
This sequence comes from uncultured Terrimonas sp., assembly GCA_964518685.1. Taxonomy (GTDB): domain Bacteria; phylum Bacteroidota; class Bacteroidia; order Chitinophagales; family Chitinophagaceae; genus Agriterribacter. The sequence goes on along the minus strand of CAZFGP010000027.1, from coordinate 4,326 downwards.
AAAAGAGACAAGGCGCCAGCGTCTTTGACTCTACAATTTCCCGCATGGCGCCAATATAATCTGGAGAAATAAGGTGATTCTCCCAGGCCAATGTAGTAGGATGACAGGCATAGTTGATGATCACACCTTTAATTTGGTTTTGTTCATCTGTTATTCTGCCCACTAAAAGGGTATCATCTGCAGACTCTTCAGCATTGAACCCTACAACAAAACGATCGCTTGAGGGATCGGGCAGATCGCGGTTGGCAGCAAGGGCACAGGTTCCCGAATGCCAGGTCAGGACAGCCGGGACCGCTGATGCTATGGCATCATTAAAAGCATTGACCGAATTAATAAAAAGTTTATCCAAATAAGAGATAATATATTCCCCTCCCGGCTTAGAAGATTCTTCCCGTGAAAGAACCGGTCCTGCATGCGTATGAGAAAGGCAAAACATCAAATTCTCCAATTCAATATTAAGCGCTTTTACCAATTTTGTTCGAAAGAGAAGTTCATCTTCCGCATTTCTCCACCATCCTAAATCTGCACCTATTAGCACCAATGGTTTTAGTTCGGGAGATGATTGAAAAGTAACACAAGTTAATATTAATGGACGATGAATGCCGGTTGCCACATCATGTTTTGCTGCACCCCAGTTGCGGGAATAAATCTGAACAGGCGGTGTAATATCCACCTGCGCCACTCCCATAAATCCTTTAAATGAAGGGTGTTTATAAACAGACTTTATACTATCCATTCCTATTTGGTTTTTTTTCTTAATAGCACTTTAAAGAAAGACCTCCATCCATCAGCAAAGTGTTTCCTATCATATGCTTATTGGCGGGATGACACAGGTAAACTATTTGTTCTGCAACGTCCTCCTCGCTCATTACTTCCTTAATGGGTACCCGTTCTTTATCTACTTCATATTGTCCCGGGTTCTCCTTCCACAACTGTGCAGTCAATCCCGCATTTACATAGCCCGGTGCAATTTCATTTACCCGGATATGATGAGGCGCCAGTTCTAAAGCCATACACCTGCACAACATACGCAATCCTGCTTTTGAAACACAATAAGCAGGGATATGAAGATGAACGGTATGGGCAGCCCAACTGCCTGTAAATACCACGCAACCGGGACGCTTTAACGCCACCAGTTTTTCCGTAGCGTATTGGGTTAAATAAAAGGCTCCGTTTATATTAACAGACAGCTCTTTGTCCCACTGATCAGGCGTTATTTCATGAATTCGTGTAGCTGTTACTGTTGCGGCATTAGCAATGATAATTTCAGGCGTATCCAATTCTTTCCCTGTTAGGTCAACCCATTTTCGCACTGCTTCCGCGTCGGATATATCCACCTGATGATACATACATTGGGTATGCTTTTTCAATTGTTCCAAAAACGCTCCGGCTTCGGATTTGGCTTTTATATCTCCCAGGGATATTTTGGCTCCCCGGGCTGCGAATTTCAGGGCAACAGCACGGCCGATATCGCCTAATCCGCCACTGATGATGGCCGTCTGCCCTTCAAATATCTTATCCATATTTAACGTTTTTTCTTAATCAACATCCGGTATTACCAATCTCCTACGCTCCCATCTCTGTAAAAGGAACGCTGAAGGATTTCCTGCTGGAAGGGATGCTTTTTCACTTCCTCTTCATTGATCTCAATACCCAATCCCGGCCTTGTATTCGGCAACACCCGTCTTCCTTCCTTTTCTACAGTAAATCCTTCTTTTACAATTTCATCTCTCCAGGGCACATCATTTTGCACACTTTCGCAGATGATATACGATGGCGTAGCGAAGCCAAATTCTATAGAAGCCGCCGTGCTCACCGGGCCTTGTGGATTATGCGGAGCGATAGCCACCCGGTAAGTTTCTCCCAGGGTTGCTATCCGCCTGGCTTCACTGATGCCTCCGCAATGGGTGATGTCCGGCTGAATAACGCTGGCCGCTCTTTTTTCCAATAAATCCCGAAAAGCATAAATCCCAATCAGCCGCTCTCCGGTTGCGACAGGTGTTTTCACCGTTTTCTGAATCAGTGCAATGTCTTCTAGGGTTTCCGGCCAACAGGGCTCCTCAAAAAAATATAAACCATATGGCTCTAATGCTTTAGCAAACTGAAGCCCCATTCTGGGGCTTGGCCGCGCATGGCAATCCACCATTATATCTATATCATCCCCAACTGCATCTCTCATAGCCCGAACATTTGCCTCGGCATATTGCACAGGCCTGAGCCCCTCCAATGGCATTGTCGCAGGTACCGCCATTGATTTAAAAGCCGTAAACCCATCTTCCACGGCCTTAACAGCCAGCTCACCGAATCGTTTGGAATCGTCTGTCCTGGTCTCATAAAAGTCTTCCATCTTTCCTCCTCCCAGATGACAATACAATCTAACGTAATCGCGTACACGTCCTCCAAGCAACCGGTGACAGGGTACATTATGAATTTTCCCGGCAATATCCCATAAGGCTATATCAATCCCTGAAATAGCTGTACTTCGCACTATTCCGTTCCCGTGCCAGAAGTGCTGGCGATACATCATTTGCCACAGGTGTTCTATGCGCGTAGGGTCTTCCCCGATCAACAACTGTGAAATATCTTCCACAGCGCCTACCACCGACCGGGTATGCCATTCTAAAGTAGCTTCTCCCCAGCCCCATAGCCCGGGCTGATCCGTCAGCACTTTTACAAAAATCCAGTTTCGCATTCTTGCATGACACACCAATGTTTCTATAGCTGTGATTTTCATCCTCGTCTGTCTATATAATGGTTTGTAACTTTCCGTTAAAAAAGCTCTTTTAAAACTTCCCGGGTTTTATCAAGGGTTTGTTCTATGTCAGCCTGGCTATGGGCAAAAGAAATACTCCCTTGCTTTATCGGCAACGGAAAATTAAAGATACCCTTTTCAATCAGTTTCAACCGGTATTCCTTATCCAGTTTAAAATGATGATGCACAGCGATATCGTGGAAATCTACCGGTTGATGATCCATAAAGTAAACACAAAAAGCGGAACCCTGACGGGCAATGAAAAAAGGAGAATCGAATTTTTTAAAAATATCTTTCAAACCGTCCTCCAATATTCTGCCCAACTCATACACATGGTCATAAACTTTACACGCAGGCGAGGCCAGCTTCTGAAGCGTGGCAATAGCGGCGGCTGTCGTCAGGGGGTGCGCATTATAGGTACCGGCAATCAGTACCCGCTTGGATTTTTCAGGGTGTATAAAATAATCCATGTATTTCTTTTTTCCGCCAATCACACCCATAGGATAACCATTGGCCACCGCTTTACCAAAGGTACTGAGGTCGGGCGTTACCCCGCATATACTCTGGTAGCCTCCCAAAGCATGACGGAAGCCGGTTTTAACCTCATCAAAAATCAGTAGAAACCCGTGTTCATCCGCTAAGGCCCGGAGCCCTTCCAGATAACCGGGCTGTGGCTTTACGATGCCAATATTTTGCAACACCGGCTCAAGAATAATACAGGCTACCGGATGCCTTTTTGTGATATAAGACACCGATTCCAGATCATTATAATTAATGATGTGCACCAGAGACTGGTGGATATCCGGAATTCCTGCGGAGATGGCATCGTACGGGTATTCGCCGGGGCTTACCCTGCTTCCTACATCCGCGAGGCTACTGATAACATTAGCTGCCACATCATTATGCCAGCCATCATATCCACCCTGCATGATGATCACATGATCTTTACCCGTAACGGCGCGGGCTATGCGGATGGCATGATAAGTAGCTTCCGAACCGGTATTGGTAACCTGGATACTTTCAACAGAAGGTACACATCGGCAAAACAACTCCGCGAATCGCCCTTCGTGTTCCGTGGGACCAGCGCCCATGAGTAACGATTGATTTTTGATACTACCCATTACCGCCTCATTAACATCCGGATCATTATGCCCTAAAAAAGCCGCTGAAAAGCCTGCCTGATAATCAATATATTCATTTCCTTCCGCATCCCATACATGGGCTCCCAGTCCCCGGGTAAAGCAAATATTGGGTTCCGATTTTCTGTTCAACGATACCACTCCGCCAGGAATAAACTGCTCATTGCTCTCTAAGACTTCTGAAGATTTCGGCCAACTGTTCATGGTTGTTATAAATTAAAATTGTTTTCGGCGATCAATAATACTGATATGACATGCCAACTGGAAATGTATAATGATTTTTTTGAGCTTCCAATTCAGGTGTAATTAGCCACGGATTACACGAATTTTCACGGATTGAGATTTGTTGTGCAAATTGATCCGACAAAAAAATATAAATTTCCTCTTTCTGTTTTAATATTAAGGATTATTTGATTTAATAAATCTGTTAGTCAA
>CAZFGP010000026.1:0-33018 GCA_964518685.1 uncultured Terrimonas sp. | reverse complement strand
CCATCAGTTTGAAAGGATACGCTCGGGAGGTTGGAGTAATCAGAAAAAGTTTTCTGGACGATTTAATGAATTCTAAGTTTGGCTGGTATGTCAGAGACGATCAGATGCAGGCGGTTGATGCAGGCGTAATTGATATTCCTGCAATTTTCATTAATGGGGAGCGGTTCGATAAAAAGCCGACCATTCAAAACTTATCAGGCGCTATTGAAACGGTGTTGAAAAGCAAAGGAAGAGTTTCACAAAGAGCTTAAAGTGAATATTTACGCAATCAGCGTCAGTAAGTTTTGTTTTTATCCATAGCTTGCAGTTATGGACAGGAAGATGTTTTTTTTATTGAATCCCATTTCAGGGAGTGGAGACAAATCCCCGATCAGGAAGTTGATAAAAAGAATACTTGGGGATTTACACATAGAATATACCATCTTGTCCACCACCGCCGATGGAAATTATGAATCTCTTCGCTCAAGAGTCCTAAAGGATTCAATAACCGATGTTGTCATTGCCGGTGGTGATGGTTCTGTTAATAAGGCAGTGAATAGCCTGCGGGATACAGGTGTTAATTTTGGTATTATCCCTTGTGGATCTGGCAATGGACTCGCTTTTGGTGCTGGTATACCAAAATGCCCTCAAAGAGCTTTAGACCTCCTTTTTACAACAAATGCTAAACCCACTGATGCATTCTTGGTGAATAATCAGTTCTCCTGTATGTTAAGCGGCTTGGGTTTAGATGCGCAGGTGGCGCATGACTTTTCAAAACAAAATAATAGGGGCTTGAAAACTTACGTTAAACTAACCATTGCCAACCTTCTAAAAGCCCATACTTATCCCTTTGATATTACTACTAATCAGAATAATTTTTCCACCCAGGCTTTCTTTATAAATATTGCTAATAGCAATCAGTTTGGAAACCGGTTTACTATTGCACCTAAAGCAAGCCTTAATGACGGATTGCTGGATGTGATAATTGTTACCAAAATGAGTAAATTAAGCATGTTGCTGTCCGTTCTTCGTCAAATAAGTATGGGGCAGGTAGAAAACAACCTGAATAGAAAGCGGGGCATCTTCTATTTTCAAACCTCTGATTTGATAATTAAAAATACTGAAGCAGCGCCTTTGCATATTGATGGAGATCCGCAACCTACCGCGCGCTCATTAGATATCAAGATTATTCCAGAGGCATTTCGCCTGTTTCGCCCATAAATAATCCCGATTGCCAATATTTTATTTTGTTAAAAGATTTTTTGTTAGATGCGGATTGCAAAGACCTTTTAATATCCTGTTTTTCGTTTTGAGTCAGATGAAAGTTAAGGGCTGCACCTTTTTGTCTGGGTAGTGGAGAATAAGCGAAAGTAACTTTCTCAAATGGGAAAGGAAATCCAGTATGCCCATATTGAATCATTTCATCCTGATAGTAATCCTGCATTTTCATCCAATTGTGCTGAAGCGTCATGATTGGTTTAACAAATAAGCCAATAATGCTCGGATCATCGTAGCCTTCATTCCAATCTCCGTCCTTTCGATCTCTTATTTGTACAAATACTACACCTCCGGTATTTTCTTGTATCCAGTCTTCCATAACGTGTAGAAAGCGTAGTGAAGATTCCTGTCCGAAATTATCGCGCATTCCACCATCCATAACATCAATAATAGGATTAGAGGGTAGCCAGACATTAGGCAGAACATAGGGAAAGGTGGCGCTGATCCTTAAAGCTGATAGCATCCTCAGATCTAGCGGACTTTGCTCTTTAAAAAATGAAGCAAAGTCTATGGCATCGGGATCAGCAATTATGCCTGCTGCTGAGTCGGGCCAATTGCGCATCATAAAACTAATCGGTTGGGTGCTGAAGATCATTTTTCTGCCATCCCGGGTAATGGTGGCATTGAAGAGCATAAGTGGAATTCTGGCTTTCTTTTCGTCTTCTGCAATATCCTGAAGTCTGTAATTTAGAATCTTTTCTGTATTTCTGTTAAACTGTTCTTCGAAGGCAAAGCCTCTGTCTTTTACATAACTGAATTTACCGACTTTAAATTGCTGGGCAGGCGCGAAAAGATCCCGCGTAACAAATGAAGAGAATAGCGCATTTAGGAGGTCTTTAGAGATGTTTTCGCTGTAATGAGGGTCTTGGGGCTGAATGGGTTCCCCCTGCTGCCGAAGACGAAACAATTCTCTGTAATATGCAGCTCCAAGCATTCCTCCGGAAGCCCCGTTAATAATGAAGGTTTTTTTTAACAGTTCTCCATGTAATAAACTGTCCAAATGTTGCATCACATTCAGCGTAAATGTGGCAGAGCGGGTACCTCCTCCGCTCACGTTGATGACATACAACAAAGGTCTTGCTTCCTTTTGTCTTGCTTTCCAGGCTTCCAGAATCTCAATCATGTTTTCCTTATCGGATTTCATTTTGTCCAGCGTGCAGAGTTGCAATATACTGTCCACGTTGTATTCCGGACGTTCGGTACGATTTGTATAATCTATGCCATAGGCTTTATTTCGTGGATCAATGATTTCTTTTTCGAACAGAAAATTAAGGACCAGTCCTACTATAAGAAGAACAGGAAATGCCCAGCTTTTCAGCCAATAGGAAAGCGCTCCCAAACCAGCAATAAATACTGCAAAAAACAATTGAATGGCAGAGGCCGCAGGGATAATAAATAGGGTGTTGTCTATCAGCATCCCCGTAATTGCTAAAAACAAAAAGGCAAGAATTATAGAAATTACGGCGTTAAAATGATGTCGCTTGAATAAGATGTCTATAAATTCCTGAGAATAATGCGCTACGTTTCTGGGTTTTTTGAGCTTAAGACCTGTATTAAAAAACCAGTCCACGCGCAATAACCCCTTCTCATGAAAATATTTTCCACCCTTACCAAATTGGGCTTCAAAAGCTTTAGGGTCCCTGAATACCGGCTCCATAGTGCGGATGAAGGATTTTTCTGTTCTAAAGAAGTACAGGAAGGAGATAATAACAGAGAAGCTGACTCCGGCAAGAAAATTAATAAAAAGGAGGATCACCCTTCGAAGGGGTAGCAGTTCATTGTGCACATCGTAATAAACACTTTTGGAACAATAGAATATTAAAAACAGCAACGGAATAACCGCATTATTGATACAATATTTCAGGAAAGGTTTAGAGGTGGTAGCTAGAAACTTGAATTGATTACTATGCAAAATAAACGTGGTGATATTCCAGCTCATAATAAATATTCCGGTAGTCATTCCCACAATAGCTATGCTAAGCCCGTTTACTTTCCCCAGATATTCGGGTGCCAGAAATAAGGAGTCTGCACCAAAATTACTCATAAAGTCTCCATTGATAGCGCTGGCCAATATAAACCAGAAAACGAGTAACAGCTGGTGTCGTCTGAGATGCAGGATAAAAAGCTGAATAGGGAAAGAATAATAAAATCCTTTTAAATAGGCTTTTATGGCAGACATAGCAGACATTAACGCAATATAATACTTTGATATTTAACGTGAAAGGTTGCTATAATAATATACGGTTAACGCTAAATATAACTATCACATATGCAAAAAAGGGAAAGAATCTGATAAGTACGGGCTTAAAAATCTTTTCTCTGCCACAACTCATAAATTTTCTTAAGAAATATTTTGTTTATTTTTTTACCAGGTATAACATCCATATTAAAGATATCAGCAGAAGCATTGCGACAAACTGATGCAAAACTCCTAACCATACCAGCGCTGAAGTTGATGGTGAAAAGACAACGGTAAGAATGCCTAAAATTAATTGCAGCAATACCAGAATAAGAGGTAAAGATTTTGTTTTATGAAACCAGGATGGTAAAACTGGTTTTCGGGCTTTCCAGAACCATACTATGGTAAGTAATACCAGAAGATAGGCGATCCCGCGATGTATAAACTGCACCATAATGGGATTATTGATCAGGTTTTCTGTTCCTGCTTCTCCGGTTAAGCCTGCCGGAAACCAATGGCCGTTAATCGTTGGCCAGGTTGGGGCTGTAGTGGCTGCTTTAAGTCCCGCCATAAAACCACCATAACAAAGCTGAACAAATAATATCAGCAGCAATAGAATGGTGAAGGACTTCAAACCGGGCTGCCGACTCAGCTGATGATCGGGTACCAGTAATTTTAGAGCAAACCAAAGCGTATATGCAAGTAAACCCAAAGCGGCAACGAAATGTGTGGTTAGTTCCACATGTCCCACATAAAATTTTTCAGGCACTAAGCCACTTTTAACCATGATCCAGCCTATAGCTCCCTGCAGTGCACCCATCAGGAAAAGAATAATAAGAGGGATAATCATTTCTTTCCTGAATTTTTTCGTTACCAAAAACCAGAAAAATCCAACCATGAAAACTATTCCCAACAGACGGGCCCATACGCGATGAAACCATTCCCAGAAAAAAATGAATTTGAAATCAGATAAGGAGAATCCCGAATGCAGGTATCTGAACTGATCGGTATGTTTATATTTATCAAATTCAGCCTGCCAGGCCTCATTTCCCATGGGAGGAAGGATACCTGTGATGGGCTTCCATTCTGTAATGGACAGTCCCGATTCGGTTAGTCGCGTGATGCCTCCTATCAGAACCTGTATCATTATCATAGCCACTCCGGCCAGCAACCACCAGGCTACTACACGATTAGAGTCAGATGAAAATCTTTGATTCATGCCTGCAAAAGTATTGTACAATTTATTATTCTTAACATTGTAATCCGATTATATGCTACGTTCGTATTACCAGAAAGAATTAATAGAGGCGGGCTGCGATGAGGCAGGGCGTGGTTGTCTTGCCGGGCCTGTGTTTGCTGCTGCTGTAATATTACCTCGTCATTTTTTCCACCCGGAACTCAACGACTCCAAACAATTATCTGCATCGAAGCGGGAAGAAATCAGAGAATATATTGAATATCATGCCATAGCCTGGCGGGTAGCCAGTATAACGCATGAAGAAATTGATAAGATTAATATCTTAAATGCTTCGTTTAAAGCCATGCATCTGGCTTTGAACGGTTTGAAGGTACTTCCGCAGCTATTATTGATTGATGGCAATCGTTTTCAATCTTATAAAGGAGTTCCTCACCATTGTTTTGTAAAAGGTGATGCTCAGTTTTCTTCCATTTCCGCAGCCAGCGTTTTGGCAAAGACCTATCGGGATGCCTTCATGCTAAAACTCCATGAAGAGTATCCGCAATATGATTGGAAACATAATAAAGGCTACGGTACAGAAGCTCATCGAAAATCAATTCTCCGGTATGGACTAAGTCCTTATCATCGCAGAAGTTTCCAATGTGTGTCCTTAAGACCTGAACTATGGAAAAAAGACTTCTGATCTTTCCTGAAACAGCATAGGGATATTAATAGTTCTCCTGATTTTATTATTGTTCCTGTACTTTTGATTAGCCATAAGGCTGTTAAAAATTCGTCTGTACAGGCTGGACACTACATGGAATCATCTGCCTATTTTTCATATAAAAACTCAAAGATCCATTTTCTGCAATGGGGCAAAGGGGAAAAAATGCTGGTTTGCCTTCACGGTTTTGGTGAGGAGGCCGGTAGTTTTCGTTCTTTGGCCCTGCAGTTACACGATCGTTATACCATCCTGGCTATGGATTTGCCTTTACATGGAAAAACCGAATGGAATGAGGGATTGCACTGCTCGGCAAGGGATATGGTGAATATTCTGAATGAAGTGCCGGAACTACGCTACCGTTCTTTTTCCCTTGCCGGGTATAGTATGGGGGGGAGGGTTTCACTTTCTGTTTATGAACAGATTCCAAATAAAATTGAACAATTGTTATTGCTCGCACCGGATGGATTAAAGGTCAACTTTTGGTATTGGCTGGCAACCCAAACAAAAATTGGGAATGCTTTTTTTTTATATCTGATGAAAAAGCCCAAGCCCTTTTTTGCAATCATCAACCTGTTTAAGGCAATCGGGATGGTCAATACGGGAATATATCACTACGTAAACCAATATCTTAAAGATAAGCCTATGCGATTACAGTTGTATAATATCTGGACCACCATGCGAAAAGTAAAACCTCATATCGGAAAAGTCCATACCCTGATTGTTAAACATAATACGCCTGTACTTCTTATATATGGCAGGTATGACCGGATTATCCGCTCTGCTACCGGGCTCGAGTTTCAAAAAAAAGCAGGAGACATTTGCCGCCTGCACCTTCTTTCCTGTGGTCACAGGTTATTGAAAGAAAAAAATACCACAGAGATTGCTTCTCTCCTGTAGTACCGCTATTTGCTCTAATTTGCAGGTATGATAATTGGCATCCTTGTTTTGATTTTACTGAGTGGCTATTATTTTCTTATACAATTTTATTTCAGGTGGTGGACGCAGGTGCCGGATTTTGCCCCACCCGAAGATCCGGCTGTTTTTACCGAACACATTACTGTAGTAATACCCGCCCGTAATGAAGCAGCCAATATTGAAGTTTGCATACTTTCTCTGTTGCGTCAATCTTATCCTCGGCAACTACTGGAAATAATTGTTGTTGACGATCATTCAACAGATGATACTGCAGCAATTGTACGTCGCTTCGATGACAGAGGTGTGAAGTTATTGCAACTGCAAAATCTGTTGACGCCTGCCGATACCGTTATTGCCTATAAGAAGAAGGCGATTGAGACAGCAATAGGAGAAGCCACCGGGACCCTGATTGTTACAACCGATGCCGATTGTGTTTTTCATCCCAGCTGGCTCAGCACAATTGCTGCTTTTTATGCACAAAATAAAGCTGTTTTTATTGTAGCACCGGTAAAAATAAACCCCGGGGTTCGGCTGTTGCAGAATTTTCAGAGTTTAGATTTTGCCATTTTACAGGGAATTACGGGGGCTTCAGTTTATAAGAAGATGCATAATATGTGTAATGGCGCAAATTTGGTGTATGAAAAAAGAGTGTTCAATGAAGTGGGGGGATTTAAAAATATTGACCATATACCATCGGGTGATGACTTATTACTGATGGAAAAAATCAGCACCCGTTACAACGACAAAGTGGCTTATCTGAAGTCGCGGCATGCAATAGTAGAAACCCTTCCGGCTACAGACTGGAAGATGTTTCTTAATCAACGTATTCGCTGGGCTAGTAAGTCGTTGCATTATAAAGACAGGCGAATGGTTTGGGTTTTGTTGCTGGTTTACGCACTCAATCTGTCCCTGGTTTTGCTGCTGGCGGGAAGTTTATTCTTTCCCTGCTGGTTATTTATTTTCACAGGTGGAATTTTATTAAAGTCATGGATCGAATGGGGCTTTGTAAAGTCAATCCTGTCATGGTTTGAGATGGATCAACCCATACTTCGATTTATACTTTTTCAGCCTTTACATATCGCCTATACTGTAATTGCAGGTTTTCTCGGGAGTTTTGGCAGTTATACCTGGAAGGACAGAAAGGTTTTTACAAAAAAGTGACGCAGCATTTATCCATTAAGTTCCAACCCGCTTATTCAACTCCTGTGTGTCTGCTCCGCTTTGTATTTTTAATAAAATGATCCCTGTAAGGATTGCAAAGACCAGCGATAGGATTGAAAAAGAGCGTTCAATAGCTGTTTGCGCAAGAAGGTTGCCAAAAGCGTTCAGCAAAAATAAAATCATATAAATCCACAAAATGATGTGGATTACCTTTTGGCTAAAGAGAGGACGGATAAAACCACCTTTTATTAGAATTATGAAACCTAAAAACAAATTTATTAGGATGGAGGCCGATTCAAGGAGTACCAGATTCCGCGATTCTTTAAGCCTTCCTCCCCAAACCCAGTTAGCCGGGATAATCTTTAACAGCACGGCAAAATGAAACAGGGTTAATCCAGCCAGAAGGAAGAGAAGCGTGGGAATAACTAATATACGCTTTGGCATATTTTGTATTTAAAAAGGCTAAAGTTATTGAAGTTCTTTTGGTATTCTCATTTTCCGAAATCATCTTTGCAGCGTATTTGGTTGACGCTTAGCGTCATTAAAAGGGAAGACCGGTGTAAATCCGGCGCTATCCCCGTAGCTGTAAGGTGTGTGAGATGGGAATAAGAAATATAAGGTAATTGTGTTTCGTCTCCCCTCACCTGTTGAATCCTCATGCCACTGTTCTGAAATTAATGAACGGGAAGGTGTTCAGCAATAAACCAAGCCAGAAGACCTGCCAAGTCAGTTTTTAAATCAAAGGGCTTTCGGGTGAAAAGTCGGAGATAGAAATGACTTCTTCGTATAGCAGGCTTTTTCTTTCTTTTCACCAGGATGCCGGTCATTTATTGCAAAAAATTAAAAGAAATGAAAAGAAAATCTATGGTATTAGTGATGTTGTTATTGACCGCAGGCTATACTTCATTAGGACAGGAAGATAGTGTTCGGGCAACTTCTTTACAAGAGGTGGTGGTTACGGCAACCCGTTTTCCCAAAAAAGTAAGTGAAACGGGTAAGGTGGTAACAGTAATCAGCAACCAGGATATTGAAAGAAGTAATGGTAAAGACCTGGCGCAGGTGCTAAGCGAGCAGGCGGGTATACTGGTGAATGGAGCATACAGTAATCCGGGCAAAGATAAGAGCATCTATCTTCGAGGCGCTGGAACCGATTATACGGTTATTTTGCTGAATGGTATCCCTGTCAGTGACCCTTCAGGAACAGGGGGCGCTTTTGATATCCGAATGTTTCCTTTGGAGCAGGTAGAGCGGATTGAAGTTCTAAAAGGGGCGCAGTCCACTTTGTATGGGTCGGATGCCGTAGCCGGAGTGATTAACATTATTACCAAAAAAGCAGCGGCTCGTCCTTTTCAGGCTTATGGTGGCATTGCAGCCGGGTCTTATAATACATTTAAAGCGGATGTAGGCATCAATGGCAGTGCGGAAGGTTCTTCTTACAACATTGGCTTTGTTCATTATAAAACAAGCGGCTTTTCTGAAGCGCTTGATACCACATCAGGGAAAGCTTTTGATAAAGATGGTGTGGTTCGAAATAATTTTAACGCCGATTTTAGTACCCGGTTGACAAAAGGACTCACCATAAGCCCTTATTTCCGCTTTGCGCATTTTGATGGTGGATATGATGGCGGGGCCTTTACTGATGGGGATAATAAATATGAAGCGCAAATCTTAACTACCGGTGCACAAATACAATATCAGTTTATGAATGGCGGGCTGACTGCTTATTACAATTACGATGATGTAGACAGAAATTTTACGGATGCCTATGGAATGTACCCGTATAAGGGGAATAAAAACTCGGTAGAATTGTATGGACATTATTTTTTCACTCCCCATATTCAATTGCTGGCAGGACTTCATTACAATAAACAAAGAGTATTAGACGAAACCGCTGTTCCTAAAAACCCACGGTCGGAAATGACCAGTCCTTATCTGTCTTTTTTTCTCAGAAACCTGGGAGGCTTCAATCTGGAGACCGGTGGACGATATAATACCCATTCAGCGTACGGAAATAATTTTACTTATTCGGTCAATCCTTCTTACACGTTCGGAAATAAACTGAAGTTATTTGCTAATTATGCCACTGCTTTTAAGGCGCCTTCGCTGCAATCTTTATATGGACCCTTTGGGGCAAATGCCGATCTCAAGCCTGAAACTTCCTCCACTTTAGAAGCAGGAGCTCAAACCACTCTTCTGACGGGAGTTATAGATGCAAGAGTAGTGTATTTCAAACGGGATATTGACAATGTGATCATCTATGGCCCTTCTTTTCAGTTGATCAATCTGAACCGGCAAAAAGATCATGGTTTTGAATTGGAACCCACATTGTATCTCAATAAACAACTCACATTGAAGCTCATGTATGCTTTTACAGATGGTGAGGTTACTACAAAAAATAATGGGAAAGACAGTACCTATGCCAACCTGATCCGGAGGCCGAAACACAGCATTGGTGCCAGTTTGGGATGGCAGGCTACACCCCATCTTTATATAAGTTCACAGATTAGCAATTATAGTAAAAGAAATGATTTGTATTATGATATGGCTACCTATTCGCAGCAGCCAACGGTTCTACATGCGTATACCTTGTGGAATGCTTATGCTTCTTATGAGTTGGCTAAAAAAAGAGTAAAGTTATACGTAGATGTAAAGAACATAGTCAACGCCAGTTATGCCGAAGTGTATGGATATAGCAGTCTGGGCTTCACTTTAAACGGAGGACTGCGGCTAAGCTTATAATACGGATCTGTTATTTGTTAGTAATTTTTCGGTTAGGTTGCCTGATGACTATTGCCCTGAGTGGAAACTTGGGGCATTTATCTTTGGGCTGTTGACAATGGGGTTATTCTATTTGCATTTTTTGGCACCCAGATTTAACGTTTCTGTTGTTCTTTTGCGCGACAGATGCAATAACTCTTTATTATCAGTCAAAGATTGTCTGTAAGAAGGAATCATGGCCTGCATCCTATCCTGCCAGGCAGTTGTTTTCATTTTATCAGGAAAACAACGGTTCAATAGATCCACCATGATGGATACTGCAGTGGAGGCGCCTGGCGAAGCGCCTAACAGTGCTGCAATGCTTCCGTCTGCAGAACTGACTACTTCTGTTCCAAACTCGAGCACCCCACCCTGTTGTTCATCTTTTTTAATTACCTGCACTCTTTGACCCGCAATTTCCAATTCCCAGTCTTTTGCCTCTGCCAGCGGAAAATATTCCCTGAGCGCTGCAATCCTGTCTTCGTTTGACTGGCTTACCTGGTCAATCAGATATTTAGTTAACGGCAGATTATGAATACCCGCCATCATCATAGGCTTAATATTGCTGAGTTTGATGGAAGCCGGTAGATCCCAGAGGGAGCCATTCTTTAGAAACCGGGTGGAGAATCCGGCATAGGGCCCAAAAAGTAAAGTTTTTTTCCCCTCAATCACCCGTGTATCCAAATGAGGCACACTCATAGGAGGAGAACCTACAGCCGCTTTACCGTATACTTTAGCGTTATGCCGTTCTATTACGGCAGGATTATTGCAGATTAACCATTGACCGCTGACTGGAAAGCCGCCATACCCCTTGCTTTCGGGGATATCAGATTTTTCAAGCAATGGTAAAGATCCGCCGCCGGCACCTATGAAAACAAAGGGGCTTACCAAAGTTTTCTTATGACCTGTAGTAAGGTTTTTTATTTTGATGTGCCACTTCCCATCTCTGTTTTGATTCAGATCCGTTACTTCATGGGCCAGATACAATTTCACATTTGGATAGTCAAAAAGGTACCGGAATAGTTTTCGGGTTAGAGCGCCAAAATTTACATCTGTCCCTCTGTCCATCTTTGTTGCGCCAACTTTTTCAGAAGGGTCTCTTCCTTCCATTACCAAGGGGAGTGTATGGATTAACCTGGAAGGATCTTCCGAAAAATACAGATCCTCAAATAAACTGTATTTAATGAGGGTTTCATAACGCTTCTTCAGATAGGCTACGTTTTCTTCTCCCTTTACAAAACTCACATGAGGTACTGAACGAATAAAATCTTCCGGATTATGGATGTAATTTCGTTCTATCAAGTAACTCCAGAATTCCCTGCTTTGTATAAATTGTCCGGCAATTCGTAAGGCTTTACTACAATCTATACTGCCATCTTCTTTTTGCGGAGTATAATTGAGTTCACAAAACGCAGAGTGTCCCGTACCGGCATTATTCCATGCGTCCGAACTTTCCATCGCTACAGTATCCAGCCGCTCTATTACATGAATAACCAAATCAGGATTGAGTTCTTTTAACATTACGGCCAGGGTGGCGCTCATAATTCCTGCTCCTACCAATACCACATCAGGATTGCCGAAATGGGACTTTTGCATACGTTCAATAAAATTTTAAATAAGAATATAACAATAGTTGAAACCTGCGTCTGAAAGGCGAAAGGATCAAATCAAATGGCAAGATGTTCCTTGCGGGAAGAAGACAAAAGTACAACAGAAAGTGAAAGCATGTTTAAAACCACCAGTATTTAGTAAGCGCTATACTTCTACCTTCTGTTTATATCTCTGCTTTTGGATAAAAATTGGGATTGCATCATTTCAGCCTTTTCTTACCTTGCACTTATGCAGGACTATTTAAAAGGTTTGAATGAAAGACAGAAAGAGGCCGTCATGCATATTAACGGACCTTTAATGATCATCGCCGGTGCGGGAAGCGGTAAAACTAAGGTGCTGACTACGAGGATTGCCCATCTTCTGGCTAATGGTGTGGATGCCTTTAATATCCTGGCGCTCACCTTTACCAATAAGGCCGCCAGGGAAATGAAGGAGAGAATTGAGCATATCCTGGGTAACAACGAGGCCCGCAATCTCTACATAGGAACCTTTCATAGCGTATTTGCACGCATTTTAAGAGGAGAGGCGCCTCGTTTGGGCTATCCCTCTAATTTTACTATCTATGATACGGATGATGCTAAAAGTGTGATTAAAGCTATAGTACATGAGTTAAACCTGGATGATAAACATTATAAGCCCGCTACAGTGTACAACCGCATTTCCAGCGCAAAAAATGCTTTGGTAAATGCACAGGAATATGCCAATGATTATGCGATCCAGCAGGAGGATTTGCGAAGTAACCGGCCAGCAATAGGAAAAATTTTTGATATCTATACCAAACGGTGCTTCAGGAATGGCGCTATGGATTTTGATGATCTGTTGATCAAGATGTATGAATTGCTGAAACATTTTCCGGAAGCCCTGAGTAAATATCAGCGAAAGTTTAAATACATCCTTATTGACGAATACCAGGATACTAATACGGCGCAGTACGAAATCATAAAACTATTGGGCGCGATGCATGAAAATGTATGCGTAGTGGGAGACGATGCACAAAGTATCTATAGTTTTCGGGGCGCTACCATTCAGAATATCCTGCAATTTCAAAGCGATTATGACGATGTGAAGGTGGTGAAACTGGAGCAGAATTACAGGAGCACACAAAACATCCTGAAGGTCGCCAACGAGATAATTAGCAACAATAAGGGACAAATTGAAAAAACACTATTTACTGAAAACGTTATCGGAGAAAGGATAAAACTGGTTCGAACCATTTCAGATAATGATGAAGGTAAATTCGTAGCGGATACAATTCAGGAACAAAAACTCAGGAATCATTTTCATAACAGAGACTTTGCTATTCTCTACCGAACCAATGCTCAAAGCCGGGCTTTTGAAGAAGCCTTAAGACGTATGGGAATTGCTTATACCATTTATGGAGGCATCAGTTTTTACCAAAGGAAAGAAATCAAAGACTATGTAGCCTATCTGCGGGTATTGGTGAATCCTAATGATGAAGAAGCTTTAAAGCGGATTATCAATTATCCTGCAAGAGGAATTGGTAAAACTTCGGTTGACCGCGCTATTTTAGCAGCCAATGAAAATGATATCTCTTTCTGGCAGGTACTGGAACGGGCACGGGAATTTGGATTCAGGGGGGCGACGCTGGAGTCGGTCGAGAATTTTGTGCTTATGATTAGAAGTTTTTCCAGCATGCTGCAACATAAAAATGCATATGATGTGGCGGTGCATGTGGGAAAGCAAACCAATTTTGTACGGGAATTGTTTAATGATAAAAGCACGGAAGGAGTAGCGAGGTATGAAAACGTTCAGGAATTGCTTAACTCTATTAAGAGCTGGACAGAAAGCCCGGATGAGGAAGTAAATAATGCAGAGGAGGTAGATAATAGTGAGAGTAGTATAAATAGAGGGGTTGATTTTCTGGATAAAGCGCTCCCTTCAGGGAAAAACAGCAGGCGAGAGCCGGAGGAAAAACAAGACAAGAGTATGGGCGCTTATTTACAGCAGATTACACTGCTGACGGATGCAGATACCAAGAGTGACGATGCGGATACCGTAAAACTTATGACGATACATGCAGCAAAGGGGTTAGAGTTTAGTTGTGTATTTGCCGCCGGACTGGAAGAAAATCTTTTCCCCAATGCCCTAAGTATAAACACCCGTGAGGAGTTGGAGGAAGAACGGCGTTTGTTTTATGTAGTAGTTACCCGTGCCAAACAAAACCTGTGGATCACCTATGCTAATTCCCGTTACAGATTCGGTAGCCTTATACAAAATGAACCCAGCCGTTTTATTTATGAAATCCCCGAAGAATTTTTAGACCGGAGTAATGCCGGCAGCGCCTCCCGTAGTGGGTTTGGAACATCGGCGTTTGAGCGGATGCGAGGTGGAGGATTGGGCAATTCTGCCCGATCATCAGCACGACAGGCTGAAAAAAGGTATGGGCCTCCTCCGGGGCGAAAGGAAAATAATGCGACGGCCTTGGCAGGTGTAAAGCCTCAAACAGGAGTTAAAGAACACCAGCCATCAGCTGATTTTTCTCCAAGTGATACCTCCGCATTGCAGGTGGGACAACAAGTGGAACATCAGAAATTTGGTTTTGGCGAGGTGGTAAAAGTGGAAGGGAGTAAACAAAACCCGGTTGCGATAATTAAATTTGAGCACAACGGAGAAAAAAAGATCATGTTGAATTATGCCAGACTTCGTATTATCAGTTGATCTCTATTTATGCGGTGTAAATACTTGGTTGTCGGTCAGGGCATAGCAGGTACGCTGCTGAGCTTTTTACTGTGGAAAAACAATCAGTCTTTTATTGTTATTGATGATACTCCTCATACACCTATAGCAAGTCGTGTAGCCGGCGCTGTTATCAATCCGGTTAATGTAAATCAATGGACAGCAGTATCCGGATATCCATCTCATCTGGAAACTGCGTTGGGTATCTATCATGCTTTGGAAGAAACATTGGATTTGACGCTGATAAAAAAGATGTCAATGCTGGTATTTCCCGAAAGCGATGAGGATTGGCATCAGTTTGAAAATCGGAAAGATCAGTTAAAAGATTATATACTGGAATCTGATGATAAGGAATGGGCAAGGGCTGAGAAATTATTTCATTTCGATTATGGTATGGTAAAGGTGGCGCCGGTGTGGAAAGTAAATGCCATTCAGTTATTATCGGGTTGGACCGGGTTTTTAAAACGCAGAGGACTTCTTATCGGGAACCATTGGGATGCAAAGGAATGTGAGATACAAAACAATCATATCCGATACAAGGGGATAGAAGCTGAAAGGATTGTATTTTGTGAAGGAGCCCGGGGCGCTGATAATCCCTATCTTAGTAACTTGTCCTTTACGAGAAATCGGGGTGAAGCCTTGCTGCTGTCAGTACCCGACTTGCCAATGCACAATATATATCATCATCATTTACGCTTAGTGCCGGCTGAAGACGGTTTATTTTGGTGTGGCAGCAATTATCGCTGGCAGTTTGAGGATTTACTACCGGATCAGGAATGGCGAAAAGAAACTGAAAAACGGCTTCGGCAATGGCTCACTGTTTCTTTTGAAACGATAGATCACCAGGTTGCGGAAAGACCTACTACCGCCGGGCAGCATGTTTTTGCAACCTGTCATCCCGCCATCCCTTCTATTGCAATCTTTAATGGTTTGGGTACGAAAGGATTTTCGCAGGGTCCTTCCTGGGCGCTTAATTTATATGCACAACTTGTTGGTGGCTGATTAAAAACCAACCACATTTTTGATTGATGAAAGGGTTGCTAGAATCCTTTTATTTTACTAAACGCTCTTTATGAATTTTTGCAATAAAAATCTTCCCGGAACGAAAAATAGCCGCTTCATTGTCATTTTCAGCCTTAAGTCTGAACCGTTCGGAGGATAGCCTGATATCTCCACCATCCCGGGCCACTACTTTAATGATAATAAACCCTATTAAACCTTTTTTGCGTTTGGCAGAAGGAACAACGTCCACGATTTTTCCAATGGCAGTAGCTCCTTTGGGAATTAAGACCTGATCATTTATTTTAACGTCTTCGGCCGAACTGAGTCGTACCAGACTACCGTCTTTGCTTTTGTTTTCTGAGGTCAATTCATCTTGCAATACAAGCCGAATATCCATACCGCGTGGTATGACTACCGGACTCCTGGAAGGGGCATCTGCTTCTATTGGCTTCTCTTCTGAATCCCGGCTTTCTTTAACTCCATTGCTTTTTTCTTCTTCAACCGGAGCATTAACAGGAGTGTTATTTTTTTTATCCCTGGTTTCTCTTTCTTTCAACCCTTCATCAACCTTTGTAGGCTTGTTTTTCCGGGGAGAAGGAGCCTGTTGTCTTGTTCCTTCTGATTGCTTGTTGTCGTTAACAGCAAAGGCGCCTTGATTTTCAAGAATTTGCCTTTCTATGATATTTGTCTTAGGCGGCTGAGGGATATAATTGTCTTCTAAGTTTACCTGGTAATTCACTTTTTCTTTAGGGAGTTCATCTGGATTCATGGACGCACCTTTACGGGTAAGGTTCCAGATAACCAGTCCCAGGCAAATTACAACAATCGTGATCAATAGTATTACTGATTTGTCTATGCGTCCTCCAATTCGTATGCCTTTCCAATCGAGAATTGGGATTCTCTGTACTGTATTTTTCAACTTTATAGAAAAGGATCCAAATGCAGACGATAACAAGTGTAATGGGTTTTGCAAGGAAGAGGTTTTTGCATCATAGGTTTCATTTTGAATTGCAGCATCTTCTCCCAAATTATGTTGTAGCGCATTATATAATTCTCTTCCGTTCAGGAAGCGTACTCCGGATTTTTGCCTCAGCTCGTTGCGAAAGCTGAGAATATCCGGATATCTCTTTTCCGGATTCCGTTCCAGAGATTTTGCAATCACCTGTTGTAGTTCAGTGTTGGTAATACTGATCAGCCCCGGAGGCAGTGCAACTTTTTGTTCCAGCTTTGCTTTCATTAATTGATAATCAGTATCCTTATTAAAAGGCGTTTCTCCGGTCAGCATTTCAAACAGCATATTGCCGGCAGCGTATACATCTGTAACTTCGTCTCCTTCTTTCCCCTGGATTTGTTCGGGTGCCATATATTCCAGGGTGCCAACAGACTTTCCATGCTGAGTGAGCCGTTGTGAATTGCGAATTCTTGCAATCCCAAAGTCCATGATTTTTACCTCCCCTTCATCGGAGATCATAATATTTGCCGGCTTAAGGTCGCGGTGAATTATACCCTTATAGTGGGCATGATGCAGACCTTCCAAAATCTGATCCGTAATGGAACATGCCAGGGCAGTGCTGATGGCGCCATGATGCCTGATCCAGTTCTCCAGCGTTTCTCCCTCCACATATTCCATCACCATCCAGTAAGCGTCCTGATACCGGATAAATGTATAAACATGGGTAATATTGGGATGATTGAGTTTTGCCAGAGCAAGCGCCTCTTGCTGAAAGCGACCCTCTAAACTGTCGTTTTCTTCTGATCTGGGGTTATTTAAACATTTTATGGCCACCTGGCGTTGCAACAAAATATCTTCTGCCAGGTACACCGATCCCATACCTCCCTCACCTATTTTTTTAATTAGGGTATATTGGTTATTAATTACTTCGTTCATACGAAAATATTTTGCTCTCTGGTAATCGTGCTTTCAGGCAGTGGATCACCGGATTTAATTTCTACTAAAAGAACGGAAAAATTATCCCTGGCATTTCTTTCATAACACAAGGCACGAATGCACTCCATGGTCAACGAAGGTTTTCTCATAGACAACAGTGCTGCGATTTCTTCATTGGACAACATATCATAAATGCCATCTGAACATAAAAAATAATAATCTCCGATCTCCAGATCAATGGGTTTCCCTATTTCAGGCTCGATGGTTTTTGCCGTGCCGAGCGCCTGTAATAACAGGTGTTTAATTTGGTTTGTATGGGGATCTGTATCTTTCAGTTTCCCTTCCCGAATCATCTGATTAACCAGCGTTTGATCGGTGGATAATTGCTGCAGCCGATGGTTTTTGTATTGATATACCCTGATATCACCCACGTGACTGAATACGATTTGCTTTTGCCGGACGAAAATCGCTGCGGCAGTTGTACCCATGCCGGAATAACCTGAATTTTGTTCTGCAGCATCAACAATGGTTTTATGCATCTGTTCAAACAATTGATGCAATAAATCGGGGATGTTTCTCTTATCGCTATTGGTCTGAATAAAATGTTCTGCAACACTGCATGCTAAATGGCTGGCAACTTCACCTGCATTATGACCTCCCATACCATCGGCCACCATTGCAAAAAGCACTTCTTTATTATTGTTGGGATGGAACCATGTAATATTATCCTCATTATTTGAGCGTGAAGGACCTGTTTCTGTAAAACTGTAAATTTTGTAAGACAAAATTTGTTCCGCAGTATCCACTGTATTTTCAGTTTGATTATTTCTTTTTTGCCAGGGTAATCTCATAAAGAAAAATTTTACATACTGCCCGCCGCAGACCCGTTTATGGGTCTGCGGTTCCTGAAGGCAGCATACGTCAAAAAAACAGGATTTTAACGTTTGTAGGGTACGAATTAATTGTCCATCCTGTTATCCGAAAGTCAGTAGAAATTATTTGGATTATTTAATCACCTCCTGTCTTCCCATAAGTTCTATGGCATATTTGATTGGTACGGCAAATGTAATATTACTGCCAGCGGCAGAAAAGATACCGATCACTCTGCCCTGGTCATCGAAGGCGGGGCCTCCGCTATTGCCGGCGCCGGTAGAATTAATGGTGAGCTGATAATAGTCTCCCAGGGAACTGAGATAATCGTCCACTTTATTGCTTCCCGCACTTCCCTTAACTAATCTGCCGATGTTGCCGGTACTAAGCGTGGGTACAGGCACTTTAACAATATTGGGGTTTCGATTAAATCCGTCCTGGGAGCGATTGGCAACAAATTGATCAGGAGACATACCAGGGTAACCCAGTACTGTTACGGGACTGCCTGGTTCTATCTGGTTGTAGTTGTCATACATTTCCACTTTCCCCAACGTTTCCGGTAATTCAATCTTTATCATGGCCACATCGTGAACATTAGAAATACGTACCACTTTAGCCGGAGTGCGTAAGGAATTATTGGCAAAAGTAACATCAAGGTAAGCAGATGCACCATCAATAACTTTCACTCCTGATTTGATCATCTGCCGGTTGTAGTTCATAGCTTCAGCCGGTATCCAGTCTCCCATGTCGTTTGCAGATACCAGGGGTGGTTCCTTGGCGTCGGTACCTATTAAAACTCCGGGGAATGCGTCCGCCGGGAAATGGTATGAGGTTAACCATCCTGCAGCTACATGTCTGTTTGTAATAATAAATCCACGTTCATCTACTACAAATCCGGTTCCGCTTCCGAATCCGCCGATAGGCTCAAGTTCTGCATCTTTTGGAGCCTCGGATTTTGTGGAAAGATAAGGCTCTATTGCGCCAACATTATTCTTTATGTAAGCAGCAATGAAGCCACCGTTTTTGGTTGGAAGATAAACATGGTAGAGTTCTTCACCAGAGGGAGTGATCACCAGTTTCCAACCCAATTCAATAAGGACTACTTTCTGTTCATTGTTTTTATTGATCTGAGCTGGGGTGAGCGCAGTAGAGGCAGAGTCCTTATTGTTGTTCTGAATAATGTTTACTACAGGAGCCGGACGATTTGAGTAGATCAGCCATCCAACCGTAAGCACTAAAATGAGGAGTGCAACGGAAGTAACCAATAAGCCCTTTTTGCTTTTCTTTTCAGATTGCTGCAACATGTGCTGCATGGTTTGTTTGCCTATTGCTTCTTTTGCGGGAGCCGGTTCATTCTTTTTGCCATCAACACTATGCACCTGGGTTTCTTTGGCGTTGGCCGAATCTATTACCCGGGTTTTTCTGATATGGGAAGCGGGTCGGGGGTCAAGGTCGAATTCTAAAGAAGGCCCATTCTTGCCAAGCTGAATCAGGTCGCCGGCAATCAATGCGGTTTTGCCTTTAATAGCGCTACCATTGATGTAAGTGCCATTTTTACTGCCTAAATCAATAATTTCATAGGTATCAAATAGATCGGGATTCACTTTAATAACACAATGCTCGCGGCTTATGATATCTTCGTTGGGATCGAAAGCAATATCGTTGTTTTCGCCTCTTCCAATCTTTATAGTAAGATTTTCGGTTACCGGGAATTTCTTAGAAACTCCTTTTTGAAGTCCGCCCGTAAAACGGAGAATAATAGAAACGGGATTTTGAGGATTCATTGTTGATTTTTTTTGACGATTTAAAAAATTCAGGAGGATGTTCACAGGTTACGGAAAGCGCAATCAAGGGATAGGGAAATGTAACCGGGCAATGCCAGCAAAGTGATACCAGCCTGGTAATACATAAAATTAATAGGTCGGAATCTCTTTAACATCAATTGAATCCATGACGATTAGCTGTCATTGCTTCTGCCGGCAGGTGATATAGTATAATCGCTTGAATTGGAAAAGGTGAACAGAAAAACCAAAAGAAATTTTAAAAAGATTTTTGCATTGACTGTAAAAGTTGTTGCAAATTGTATCTGGCTACATCATAACCCCCTGAATAAGAGGAATGTTCTGGAAGAATATATGACCTTCAGGGTTAGTTTCTTTTGTCGAGTCCCCAGGAAAGTTTTCCTCTCAGGGTTTGAAGAAAACTGTTTTCGTTGAGCCTCACCAGGCTTATAGTGAATTCCTCTTTCTTGATGGCCAATTGTATGTCTTTGCTTACAATCTCCTTTCGGGAGTCCAGGGCGCAGATGAACTGATCCGTTCTTCCTTCTATCTCGAAAGAAACGATACTTTCGTCAGGAATTACAATAGGTCTTACATTAAGATTATGAGGAGCAACCGGGGTAATAATAAAACTGCCGGATTCGGGAAATAAAACAGGACCGTTACAGCTTAAAGAATATCCGGTAGAACCTGTGGGCGTGGATACAATAATTCCGTCTGCCCAATAGGTGTTTAGAAATTCTCCGTTAAGATAAGTGTGGATTCTGATCATTGAGGAGGTATCTCTTTTGTGTATAGCGAATTCATTTAGGGCATAGGGGGTTTTACCAAATAAGGGTATACTGGCGTCTAAGTGGATGAGGGTTCTTTTGTCAATCACATAGGTTTGATTTGCCAGGGCGTTTACAGCATCTGCAAAATCATCCCTGCCAATGGTGGAAAGAAAGCCCAGCCGTCCAAAATTAATGCCCAGGACGGGGATATTACTGTCTCTGATAAATGTAAGAGTATCCAGCAAAGTACCATCACCTCCCAAACTTATTACACATTCAAAACTATCATCCAGGTCGTCTGCATCCAAAAAGGTATCGTATTGCCCGGGACTAAAAAGAGAATGAATCTGCGCATAGAAGCTCTGGTGTATATAACAGGAGATTTTATGCCTTTGGAGCTCACCCAAAAGGACCAGAATATCTTCTTCCCTGATGGTTTCACCTCCGCGACTGTATATAGCAATTTTCATCTTTATATTTTTCTAAAAACCGAGACGTGCCTGTAAAAATAATCCCTTTTCCTTTAATTGATTAAAACTGTATTCAAGTGAGAGTGTAAGGTCATAAATAGAAAGGACATCTATACCTGCGCCACCGGTATACAATAAGCGATTGTTGAGGGGGTTCTTATTGAGTAGGGGTTTGCTATACACATAACCTAAATCACCATAAGTCTTTATATAAAACCTGAATGGAATAATCCGGTAGGATCTGGAATTCAAACCCGTGTTCAAACTGGGTCTCCAAATTTCCTTACGCAAGGTAAATTTTGAAAGTCCGCCAGCCACACCGTCAACCACATAATATTCCAGTCCACGAAGAAACAAATCATTATACCCCATAATCTGCCGATTAAAATAAGGCTGATCAAAGGGTAATTTTATAGTAGCTGCACCTTGTATGGAAAAAAACAACGTTGGTCCCAGTTCCCAATATTTTCCTGCTCTGCCGGAAAATTCCCAAAGATTCATATTTTGGTTGATGCCGCGCTTCAAAAAGGAGACATTCCACAGAAAACCCTTTAGGGGGAAGGGAATATAGTTTACATTATAGAACTGATATTGATATAAAAATTCAGGATATCTCACTCCTTTAACCTGGTTACTGTAATATTCAGGATTGCGATTGAAAACCGTATCATTGATACGGTTTTCATTGTAGCTTAGTTTCACCTGATGTCTGCGGATATAACCAGTTCTGTAACTGTAACCTACCCCAACCCGCAATGCCTCAGTAACAAACCGGGTTGGGTTTTTATAAAACACCTGTTTGTTATTCTCTGTCATATAATTGATTTCCTTATTTTGAGCATATTGGAAATCAATACTCAGCCCGTGTTTAAGTGAATTATCAAAATAAGGAGCGGTATAATTCAGAAGAATTTGTTTTGAATAACCTGTTATCAGCCAAAGGTTCAGTTTGTCATTTCTGCCACTTAGGTTATTCATAATTAGTTTGAGTCCATAGTTTACCCTGGCAAAACTGGCATTATATTCATTTATCCAAACATTAAAGTTGCGGTCAACCGGCTTAAAATAGGGAACCGGAAAGTAATACCACCTTTCTTTCACATCTACCACCAGGTCCATGGAGTCGTTAATCCAATTCGTGAAGTCTACGCTGACATCTATAAACAAACCGGTATTAATTAAATTTCTTCTGGAGAGAGGGATGTTTTTCAGGATATTGGAAATGGAGTATTGTTCATTTAATTTTAGCGGAATTTCACGTAGGATAATATAGGGTTTGGTAATTTTATTGTTGGTAATGGTAATGTTACGGATGGTAATATGAGAGGATTCCAGCACCTGATCGGAATTCAAGGTGGTATCTGCTTCCTGAGCCTTCACCAATTGAGAGAGACATAATAACATCATCCATCCCGGCACATATTTAAACAATAGCCTCATCCGCTCTTTTGGTGTATTATGTGGTTGTTTTTTTCAAATAGATAAAGTACTATCTAAATCATGTTCTTAGGTAAATCCGTAAGACCTGATTAAATGTTAAGATAATTCATCAGGTGGTAGAAATTAGCGTGTAACTCATTTTGATATAATTCCTCACCATAATAAAATTTTATCCTGTAATCGTGTCTCTGGAGCGTGGCTATAACGTCTGATACTTCAGTTTTATTGATGCGGATGGTAATAGTCAGGATCTGCGTGCCTGGATCTAAGTAGCTATTAAGCTGGGTGATGGATGCATCGTTAGATTCGATCAACCGGCACAATTCACTAATGGAAAATTCGTTTTTTTCCATCTCCAGTATAATCAGTCCACCCTGTTCTTCTGTTCCAACAAAAACAGCCAGGTGTTTAAAAAGATTGTCTTCACTGATTGCACCGATTAGCCTCAATTGCTCATCAATGACAGGAATTACAGTAACATGAAAATCAATGGCTCTTTTTACTGCCAGAAGAAAGGAGTCATTTTGAAGCACATAAGGTTTAATAAAAAGTTCTTTGAGGCTCTTGAGCGACTGATTCTCATTGCTGTCTAATAAGTCGTCTTCGCCTATGAGCCCAATATAAACCTCTTCTTCGACTACAGGAAGATGCGATATATGAAAATCATTCATTTCCTGTAGTGCCTTTCCTGCCATGTCATCCATGTGCAGAAATGGAATGTTTTGTGATATAAGTTCTCCTGCAAACATAAGAAGTTTATTTTCTTATTCTGATAGACGCCAGTTATCCGGTTACCGCTGCAGGTTCATTCAATTTTGTGAGAAATTGATACAAAATTTTGTTAAACTCTTCAGGAACCTCCATCATTGGAGCATGCCCGCATTTATCAATAAAATGTAATTCACTGTTCGGTATCAACCGGTTAAATTCTTTACCAACGAAAGGCGGCGTAATAGAATCATTGTTACCCCATACCAATAAGGTAGGTTGTTTAATCTCAATTAATTCTTCCCCGAGGTTACTCCGGATAGCACTTTTTGCAAGAGCGATAATTTTAATCACCTTAAGTCGGTTGCTGGTAATTTCAAAAACCTCATCCACTAACTCTTTAGTTGCCATATTAGGGTCGTAAAAAGTTAATTGCGTTTTTGCTTTAATATATTCATAATTTCCTCTTTTGGGGTAGGTATCTCCCATACCGCTTTCAAATAATCCGGAACTTCCGGTGAGGATGAGCGATTTTATGTTTTCCGGATGTTTCAGTATATACAGCAAAGCAACATGCCCTCCCAGAGAGTTTCCCAAAAGATGAATATTCGAATAAGATCTGTGTTCAATAAACCGATGAACAAATTTTTCTATCCCACCTACAGAAGTATGCAATAAATCCAGTTCTAACAGGGGTAGTACCGGAACAACAACTTTAAACTGTTTCCGAAAATAATCAACCAGGTCGCTAAAATTGCTTAGTGCGCCAAAAAGTCCATGAAGTAAAATCAAGGTTTCTCCTTCGCCTTCTTCTACGTATTTATACTTGCCATCTTCTTTAATTTCGTAACTCATCCTGTTCATACCTCAATTAATTGCTAAAGTAAATTTTTTCCTGCACAGGCAAAACCATTCTATACAAAGAAAAGGAAAAAACTTGTAATTAACAGGTTCTACTCCTTCCTGTATCAATAAGAATTTCTCCAAAAGATGGTTATTTATGCCCTATATTTTTTATCTTTTCCTGTTCAAAATACGCTTTTTAAAGAAGAATTGAATAAAAAATACGACATCGCCAACAGCTTCACCTTTCCTTCCCAAAGCGATAGGATCAGTTTCTCAGAATTAAAGCTTATTTTATTGATGGCTAATTATATATATAGGGTTTACTTTTAAAATTTGTTCTCCTTCTGAGAGATGCTCCTATACTCATTCAGGTTGGGTATCTTTGCGAACCTTAAAACGTTATTTATGAAGCGCATAGGAATTGTTTTAGTTTATATCCTTCCGGTTCTTACCATTTTTACTGCCTGCGAAGAGAAAAAGATGCTGACGACAGTAAATATTTCTCTCCAAAACAATCCGCAAATGCAAAAAGTTTCTCTTATTGGGAAAAGATATAATACACCAGCGATGGTTCTTGATACTTCAACAATTGAAGAAGGAAACAGTACCTGCCGGTTTCGTACTCCTCTTAGTCCGGATGGCATGTATAGTGTGAGATTCGAGAAGGATGGAAGGTATGTATTGTTTACTAATGACCAGTCAGATATTGATATCAAAGCAGATTGGAATGACTTTAGAAGCTATGATATTTCTTCACCGGGATCATCGTCATTAAAAAAAATGTTGATAACGTTTAATGATTTTTTAGCCGATATTGATTCAATAAAAAATCATAGTTTACTTATTGAATCAGATAGTTTGAAGGCCATATGGAGCAGTTCCGAACGGAAAAAACTGGAAGAAACGGAGGACTATCTCTTTCATTTTACCGACACAACAAAAAGCCCTGCGGTAGCCTTGTATGCTTTAGGAATTCTAATGCAGAGAAATGCGGATATAAATCCAAGTCAGATGAAGTCGCTTATTTCCCATCTTACCGAGCGTTTTAGGGGAAACGAAGAGGTAGGTAGTGTAGCGGCTTCCGTATTGTCTCTTATAAATAAGCAGATGTTGCTGCCTTCTGTGGGAAAGGCTGCTCCTGTGTTTAGTTTGCCGGATACTTCGGGGCAAAATGTATCGCTTGAATCCTTAAAAGGAAAATACGTGTTGGTAGACTTTTGGGCAAGCTGGTGTGCCCCCTGCAGGAAGGAGAACCCTAATGTAGTTGCTGCGTATAATAGATATAAAGAGAAGAATTTCACCATATTAGGTGTTTCTTTAGACAAGAAAAAGGAAGCATGGCTTGAAGCTATTCATACAGATGGTTTAACGTGGACTCAGGTAAGTGATTTGAAGGAGTGGGAAAGTGCCGTGGTTTCGCTTTATGGTATTGAAGGCATCCCTTTTAATGTATTGTTGGATCCTGATGGAAAGATCATAGCAATGAATCTGAGAGGAGAGATGCTGAACACCAAACTTAACGAGGTCTTGAATCGGGAAGCCATAATACAATAGTCCCGAAATGCGCTCAGAAATATATCTTTGTCTTCCTGTTGAGCAGATCAGTTTTTATTAAGAATAAAAACAAAAGGTTTCAATTCTGTTTGATACATTATCCGGACCAAGGTTGTTTTCTCCTGAAAAACCTTATATTTATTCAGGTCAAACAATTCGTTGGATCGGCAGAAGGTGTCTGCAGATTCAACGTGAAACAGCATTTCATTTAACTTTTCAACTTCCTGCTCTATGGCCTTATCGCTCATAGAATCATCTTTCAATAAAACCAGAAGATCACGATTGGATGTTTTCATACTTATTGGATTTTAATATAGGATAATGTATTTTTCTTTTTATTAATAACCAACCATGCCTTTATGACTGGGACATCCACAGCCTTTCTGCCCACCTTTAAAAATGCTGCATCCACTAATCAATACAGTTAATGTCATTATCAGCACAATAAACAACTTAAATTGACCTTTTCTCATGCTATGTTATCTTGTTGTAAGCTAGTAAATTTAAACTGAATTATCTTTAAAATATTGTAGTTGAAAGCAACGTGCAATACAACGCTACAATAATACTTATTTTTATTTTGAAAACCGGTAAACCCTCTCTTAAAATTTTGGTAGCCCCCCTGGATTGGGGGCTCGGGCACGCGACCCGTTGTATTCCTATTGTAAATGAATTAGTTAGCAATGGTTGTTCAGTAACGATTGCTGCGGAAGGGAGTACATTATTTGTGTTAAAAAAGGAATTTCCTGATCTTTTTTTCTTACCGCTGAAGGGGTATCGTGTTTATTACCATAGCGCAAGAAATAGTTTTGGAGCTACTATAATCCGCCAAATCCCCCGAATCATGATTTCCATTTGGCAGGAGCGACTTTGGTTGAAAAAGATAATAAAGGAATACTCATTCGACATTGTTATAAGTGATAACCGCTACGGGCTTCATACCAAACTGGCCCATACGGTATTTATCACGCATCAGCTGAACATCAAGACAGGTTTGGGTACCTGGCCGGATCGTATCCTGTCCATGATAAATTATTGGGTTATTAAAAAATTTGATGAATGCTGGGTGCCGGATTTTGAAAGTGAGCACAATCTGGCAGGTGAGCTGTCGCATCCTGTGGCTATACCTCCGCGGGTGAAGTATATTGGCGCCTTGTCGCGCCTGGCAAAATTGGAAACAAAAAAAGAGTACGATTGGGTTTTTATTATATCGGGACCTGAGCCGCGGCGTACACTGTGGGAAGATGCGCTTTTAAAAGAACTTGAGGATACACAGAAGAGAGTCCTGCTTGTACGGGGTCTTCCTGAAGATGTGGAACCCCTGTCAGCTATGACAAACGTGAAAATTGTTAATTTTCTTTCTTCTGACGAGCTTAATAATGTTATCCAAAAAGCCGATTGGGTTATTTGCCGTAGCGGATATACCTCTGTTATGGATCTGATTCAGCTGCAGCAAAAGGCTGTACTAATTCCCACTCCGGATCAGCCGGAACAGGAATACCTCGCCCGGTGGTTATATAAAAAAAAGATATTTTTCACCTGTATAGAAGATTCATTTTCATTGCCAGATAGCCTGCTGCAGGCAGCCCGGTTTCCTTTCGATTTTTCCGGCTTTAATCCCCCCTTTTCCAAATATAAAGAGGTGGTCAGGGAAAAGGTAAGGGCCGCAATCTCATTTAAGCGGGAGAAAGGTGCGTAAAGGAGTCGCATGTGAAAAACAGATATGATTTGGAACAAAAGTGTTTAATGAGAAACCACCTTTAATCCAATGATGGAGATGATTAGCGTGGCAATAAAGAAAATCCGCCAGAAATCAGCAGGATCACGAAATAAAAGAATGCCTACCAGTGTTGTACCTACAGCACCAATTCCCGTCCACACTGCATACGCTGTGCCAATAGGAAGTGTTTGAATGGACCTTACCAGTAAGTACATGCTTAAAGAGAGACAAACGAAAAAGCCCAGGTACCACAAATTGACTGTGAATCCTACCGATTCTTTTGCTTTTCCAAGACAATAGGCGAAGCCAACTTCAAATAAACCAGCAATAATTAACAAAATCCAGTTCATGAAAATTTATTAAATCGGGCGTAATATCAAGGGGTTAAAATCCGGTTGTCTTTTACCTCATAAGAGTTTCTCTGCTCTTATAAGATCCTCGGGTGTATCTATACCAACCCCTCTATAATTTGAAATAGTCATACGTAGCGGGATGCCGTGCTCTAAAAAGCGCAGACATTCAATTTTCTCCGCATTTTCGAGTGGTGAAACCGGCCATTCAGTAAACTTAAGTAAAGCCTGTTTTCTAAATGCATAGATGCCGATGTGTTCGTAATACGTAAATGAATCTGACTTATTTCGGAGAAATGGAATAACGCTCCTGCTAAAAAGCAAAGAATTCATATTCTTATCCGCAACCACTTTTACACAATTGGGATTTTTAACCTGTTCCTCGCTTTCAATGGGGCGCATCATGGACGCCACCTCCACTGAATCGTCATAAAACAAAGCTATCAACTTTTGTAATGACTGGGTTTCAAAAAAAGGTTCATCTCCCTGTACGTTTACAACAACGTCAATATTCATATCTCTTATAGCTTCTGCAATTCGATCACTACCGCTTTCATGTTTTCCTGCACTCATTCTGGCTTTGCCACCATGACTAACGATTTCGTTGAATATGATATCACTATCGGTTACCACCCATACTTCTTCAAACAACCCTGTTGCCACCGTATTATCGTAGGTGTGTCGGATAACACTCTTGTTGCCGAGGTTTTGCATCAATTTCCCGGGAAAACGGGAAGATGCATATCGGGCAGGAATCATAGCTATGATGTTCATGGTTATAATTTTTCCAAAGATAATGTGATCATAAGTAATTAGGTCTCAAACTTTGCCGGATAGCACCTGTGATCAATTGAGAGAGGAGGAATAGGAGGGATTCATGAGACAGGTTATGAAACCGGCGTTCGCAATTACTAAAACGATCAGACCCATGGATATTTCCAAACCAACTTCTGCAGTGATAGGTTTGTTGGCACCGTGTTGCATGATACAAAACCGGGTTTCCAATCGGGAAAAATTTTTCTCTGATAAAATATCGGACACCTTCATTTTTTTTAAGTGTCTCCAAAAAGAGATAAGTAACAAAGATTTTATCAAAATACCTGTCAGTCACAAAATACAAGACCGATTGAAATTACGGCTATTGATTTATCATCAATGGCATGGATAGCATAAGCAGTTCCTCATCTTCCTGCTTATCTACGGGAGTTAAAATGCCCGCTTTGGAAGGAGTGGAAAGCTCCATCACTACCTCAGTACTGTTTGTCGCACTAAGAAGTTCCACCATAAATTTTGCATTAAAAGCAATCTTCATGTCTTCTCCTTCGTAACGACAGGTCATCCTTTCGTTGCCTTCAAAACTGAAGTCTACGTCCTGGGCAGTAAGTTGTAGTTCCGCACCCGTAATACTCAATGCCACCAGGTTGGTACTTTTGTTACTAAATACATTAACCCGACGTAATGCATTTTGAAAATCAATACGATTTACGATCATTTTATATGGATTTTCAACAGGAATGACCACTTTGTAATCCGGGAAACGGGCGTCAATAAGGCGGCAAACCAGCTCCGTTGTTCCATGTTCAATGAACAAATGATTTTTATTATAGGAAATCCTCAGCTCGTCCTGGTTATCAGGCAAGGCTGTTTTTAGCAAATTCAGCGGCTTTCTGGGAACAATAAAGTTGTCTTTTTGCGGACAACTCACATCAGTTTTCTTATACTTTACCAAGCGATGGGCATCCGTTGCAACAAAAGTTATTGATTTGGGAGCTAATTCAAAGTACACTCCAGTCATAGCCGGACGAAGGTCATCGTTGCTTACGGCAAAAATAGTTTTGCTAATTGCTTTCACCAGAGCTGAGGAAGTCATTGTAAATAGAGTGGCATCTTCTGCTTCGGGTTCCTTAGGGAAATTGTCGGGATTTTCACCCATCACCTTATATTTTCCGTTGTCGCTCGTAATTTCAATTCCGAAATTCTTGTCTACGGCAAAGGTGAGTGGCTGATCCGGCAGGTTTTTCAGAGAATCAATTAATATCCTGGCAGGAATACAGATTCTTCCACTATCACGGGCCTCAATTTCCAGATGGATTTTCATGACTGTTTCCAAATCCGTTGCAGTCACGGTGAGCCTGTTTTTGTTTATTTCAAATAGAAAATCCTCCAGTATCGGCAGGACAGTGTTGGTACTAATGACTCCACTTATTTGTTGCAGTTGTTTCAGCAATGCAGAAGAAGAAACAATAAACTTCATAAATCACTTTATATTAGTATTATGGCAAACGTACATAAATTTTCTTGTCCCTGAATTCATTTATAGCTCAGGATAAAAAATTTATCCACAGTTTCCTTTAGGAAGGATGAAAAATAAAATTTTAGGGTGAGAAAATCTCTTAAAAGATAAAACTATCCCTATTTTTTCTCCTTCTCCCTGTTAAATCTATGACCTTTGTCTTAAATATGACCTTCTATAAAAACAATCTTTCACAGAAAGCGGCCATTCAGATAGAGTGTTTTTGCGCTTATCAGGAGCGCAGCCATCAGGAAGTAAGAGAAAAATTACGTCAGGCGGGCGTTTATGGAAAGGAAGCGGAACTCCTTCTTTCGCACCTTATAGAAGAAGGATATTTAAATGAGGAGCGTTTTGCCACTCAGTTTGCAGGCGGAAAATTCAGGATAAAGCAATGGGGAAAGAGAAAAATAGTACACGCGCTAAAAGAAAGAGGTGTCAGCCCTTATTGTATTACTAAGTCGCTTCAGCAGATAGACGACAGCGATTACATAAAAACGCTGCAACGCCTCGCAGAAGGTAAATGGGAGCAATTGAGAACTGAGAAGAAGATCCTTGTAAAAAGGCGAAAATTACAGGATTATTTGCTTCAGAGAGGGTTCGAATATGATTTGATTCGCTGTGAACTGGACAGATTAATTGGGTGACGCAGAGTCGTTTAAATTATTATGTCAGTATATTTATAGGTGCGGGTTGAAAAAAAGAGTCTGTAATTCGTTTCAAACACCTACCTTTGCCGTCCTTTCATCCAGCCTCTGCAGAAAGGGTGTGGTGACCCGTCTGGAAAAGGCAAATGATTTTGAAACCTGGTTCGCTTCTCCCGAACTACTATTTCAAAAAGTGAAAAAGTAACAAAGTATGAAACGTACATTTCAGCCCCACAAGCGTCGTCGTAAGTCGGTACATGGTTTCCGCAAACGGATGCAAACAGCAAACGGACGGAAAGTGCTGGCTAATCGCCGTAAGAAAGGACGGAAGAAGCTGACTATTTCTGATGAAAAAGGCGCTAAATAAGATCCAGACCCAAATTCTGAGTTCCGATAATAAATTATAGTCTCGCAACCGTCCGAATTATGGACTTTGCGGGACTATTTTAGCAACTGGTATTCGGGCGGTTTAATGCAGATGTTTTGAAAAACAGATTTACCTTAAACAAAAAAGAGCGATTAAAAAGCCGAAAACAGATTGAACACTTGTTTCGGGATGGGAATAGTTTTTCCGTTGCACCGTTCAGAGTGCTGTATCTGATCCGGCCGACGACAGACTCCCCGTTGCCATCGGAACTTAAGTTTGGGGTAAGCGTAAGCAAAAAACAATTTAAGAAGGCTGTAGACCGCAACAGAATTAAAAGACTTATGCGGGAAGCTTACAGGGTTAGAAAGCTGGAATTATTGAGAAAGTTTGCCGGCAGGAATCTGCAATTGTCATTGTTTGTAATTTTTACTGGCAGAGAGATTCCCGATTTCGCATGGGTAGACCGGCAAATAAAAGTAATTTTAGACAAGCTTATTTACATTGCAGATGAAAATTATCCGAACCGTTCTTAGTTTTCCTATTATAATCCTGATCAAATTCTATCAATGGGTTATTTCTCCTACGTTGGGTCCCAAATGCCGGTTTACACCCACTTGTTCGCAATATGCTTTAGAAGCGATAAAAAAATATGGACTATGCAAAGGCGGATGGCTGGCTATAAAGCGGTTGAGTCACTGCCATCCCTGGGGAGGACATGGATACGACCCCGTACCATAAAATTTGAGTTGAACAGCTCGGTCCGCCTCCTAACCAAAAAAGCTGCCTGGATTAGCAGGGCAGCTTATTGCTTTTTTATGAGACAGTTTATGCTTTTCCGAAGAGTTCTTCAACTTTTTTCCAATTCACTACTTGCCAGATAGCCGAAAGATAATCAGCACGTTTGTTCTGATATTTCAGATAGTAGGCATGCTCCCACACATCTACGCCCAGGATAGGAGTTCCTTTCACTTCTGCTACATCCATTAATGGATTATCCTGGTTAGGGGTGCTGGTAATTTCCAGTTTTCCGTCTTTTACAATCAGCCATGCCCATCCGCTTCCGAAACGGGTAGCGCCCGCACCAGCAAATTTGGTTTTGAATTCGTCAAAATTTCCGAAAGCGGCATCAATAGCTGAGGCTAATTTCCCGGAAGGTTTTCCACCGGTGTTGGGGCCCAGGATTTCCCAGAAAAAGCTGTGATTCCAGTGTCCACCGCCATTATTACGAACAGCCGTACTGATAGCACCTGCATTTTTAACCAGTTCTTCCAGAGATTTATTTTCATGGGGAGTTCCCGCTATCGCCTTATTAAGATTGTCAACATATCCCTGATGGTGCTTACCGTGATGGATCTGCATCGTAAGCGTATCAATATGAGGCTCGAGAGCGTTGTGTGCAAACGGCAGCGCCGGTAATGTGAAAGCCATAGTATTCTAATTTAGAATGAATAATTAATTTTCGTTTTTTGTATTTCTAAAATCAGCCGGTATTAACCGATAGCAGAAGTATTGGGTAGCCGGCCTAAGGAATTCCCGCAGGATCACGAGACTGGTATCGAGCCGCCAATAGATTCTGATTGCAAAATTACAATAAAAAACATTTCCAAAATTTGTTTGCGGGATCATGTTAAAAGCCCTATTTTTGCCGCCCTTATTCCTCCTTAGCTCAGCCGTAGTTTTTCAAAACAACGGAGGAGTTTTAGAAAAACAAGGTCCCGATGAGCAAAGCGATATCGGGATTGGTTTAAGAAAAAGAAGGATTAAGAACAGGGAATATATTCCTCCTTAGCTCAGTTGGTTAGAGCATCTGACTGTTAATCAGAGGGTCTCAGGT
>CAZFGP010000025.1:0-33103 GCA_964518685.1 uncultured Terrimonas sp. | reverse complement strand
ATATAATAAGGGAAATGACGGCCAGGACTATCCACCAGAAAGAAATCCCTATATTTCTTATGTGCACGACCGTTATAGATTGAATACTGACGTATATGTGAATATTAAACTCATCACCTATAGTGAAGTGGAGTTTTTACTTGCAGAAGCTGCATTAAAAGGAGACTTTACCGTACCAGGAACTGCCGATCAATTGTATAAAAATGGGATAAAGGCTTCCATGGATCGGTATGGTATAATAGGAGCAGCTGCCGGCTTTGATTTTGAAACCTATTATAGCAATCCGGAAGTGGATCTTAGTTTGGCAACGGATAAAACAGAGAGGATTATAGAACAAAAGTGGATCGCCTCCTGGATGAGTATTGAATCGTGGTTTGACTGGAGAAGAACAGGTTTCCCCGATCTGCATACCGGACCTGTAGCTCAGTTTGGCGACAAATTGCCATTGCGCTATATGTACCCTTCGCCAAATCTTGATCCCAAGTATCTGGTAAATTATGAAGCGGCAGTTCAGGATTTAGAGTCTACAAACCATGTACCCCAGGGTCAGAGCGCGGACCACAGTTATTCCAGAATGTGGCTGCTGAAATCTACCGGTAAGCCCTGGTAGATTCTTTGATTAAAAGTTCTTAGCCCGGCGTTTGCTTCTGTTTTGATCTAGGTAGCAGGCGTCGGGTTTAATGTTTATATTTTATCTCCCCAAAAGGAGCTACGGTTTTGCCTAATCCTGCCTTCCTTCGAACAACAATTCCATCAGATTATTCTGGTAAATAAAACGGTACCGTAAATGGGTACAGGTAGTCCACGTCCCTGTTATGTGAAATAGCAGGCTCCCATTTAGGAACAGATTTCAACAAACGCACTATCTCCTCCTGCAGGATGGAGTTGGCTTCATTGGTAAAATTGATATTGGTAAGTCGGCCTTCTTTATTAATAAGAAATTCAAAAGACACCTCGCCTTCAATTTTTTTAGTTAGAGCCTCTTTAGGGTAAAAAAGATTTTCATTTATAAAGTTTTCAAAGTCATAAGCTCCTTCAGGGCAGGGCTTTTTTTCTATCCTGCAATTACTTCCTGATGGCAGACCAAGGGTATCATAACAGGTCAGGTCATTTAATTTGTTATTGATATACATTTCTTGCGTAGCCTGTTTACCATTGGGGCGGTACCATCGCCACTCGCCCTCTGCAAATCCATTAGAATAATTACCGGCAGATTCTACGTTGCCATTAATATACCAGGTTTTCCAAAGCCCTGTTCGCATTTGTTGCTGAATGACGCCAGAATCGCTAAGCAATCCGTTTTGATGCCAGCTCATAAAGACGCCGTCTGTTTCATTATTTTTAAAGGTGGTGAATGCCCTGCGATTTCCATTTGGATAAAAAAGAGTAAAAGTCCCTTGTTTAAACTTCAGTTTTTTGTCTGCAAAAAAGCCATGCATTAATGTTTCGCCGTTGGAGTAATAAGCAAAAGCTTCCCATCCCTCCGGCTGTGCCATCATTTTTCCGGGATAAACGGCCTGTTTCTTACTGGTAAGAGAAAGTTGTTCATCAAAATAACAGCGTATTGTATCCTGTGCCTGGCTATATGCGGATAATAATAGCAAGTAAAGCAACGAACGGAACTTCATCCTGTAAATGTATACAAATTGAACCAGGATCGAAGGGCCTTATTCCGAAAGGCCCTGTTTTTGAGTATAAATTCCAATATTAGCCCTAAGGGACACAAAAAATGCATCCTTATATAGAGAATGCATCATTTAAATATTTCAGATAGTATAATGCGCTATGCCATTGTATTCACTCGTCTTGCTAATTTGCTTTTCAAATTAGCGGCTTTGTTTTTGTGGATAATCCCCCGCTTCGCCAATTTATCAATCATGCCTTCTACGTTTGGAAGTTCGTCCTGAGCGCCTTTTTTCTCTGTGATATTTTTCAAGTCACGAATAGCATTACGGGTAGTCTTACCGTAGTACCGATTTCTCTCTCTCCGCTTAGCGGCCTGACGCATATCCTTTTTTGTAGCTCTGTGATTAGCCATCTGGTAAATTTTAGGACGGCAAAGGTAGGAGCATATACAATCAAATCCAAATTTTATATTACACCAATCAATCGTTTTAAGAGATGTGTGCAGAAGCATAGGATTGAAACCCCGAATATTAACGCTATCGGACCCAAAAAAACAATGCTGACGGAAATTTTATTTGCCTTCTGTTCGTTTTGCTTTTGGCGTTGTTTACGTGTTGATATCGTTAAAATCTCGTAGGTTTGTACATGATTTCAAAAGATTGCTTTATGAAGGATTTTTCTTATATAACTAGTTCAGATCCATCTTATATAGAAGATTTATATAATGACTTTGTGAAGGACCCTTCAAGTGTGGATCCGGAGTTTAAAAAATTTTTTGAAGGGTTCGATTTTGCTGTGTCAAAGGTTAAGACGACTGCAAACGGTAATGGTTCCTACGCTGATATTGCACCCGAAGCAGCATCGTTTACCACCACCGATGGAGTGGACTGGAAAAAGGAATTAGGCGCCTATCGGTTGATTTTGGGATACCGGAATAAAGGACATCTTATTGCCGATACCAATCCAATCCGTAAGCGCAAAGACAGGGGGGCAAACCTGAATCTGGGCTTTTTCGGGTTTAGTGAAGAGGATATGAATAAAAATTTCTTTGCCGGGAACCTGATAGGGCTGGGTACTACCTCTTTAAAAAATATTTTAACGCACCTTAAGAACTGCTATGCAGGTCATGTTGGAATTGAATTTAAATACATCAGTGATCAAAAGAAGGTAGACTGGCTCACCGGTGAGATGGAGAAAAACTTTACGCGTCCGCTCACGCTTAAGCAAAAAGAGAGAATCCTGGAAAAAATTAACCAGGGAGTGATGTTTGAAAAGTTCCTCCATACTAAATTTATCGGACAAAAAAGGTTTTCTCTGGAAGGAGGTGAAACAACAATCCCCGCGCTGGACGCTATAATTAATAAAGCTGCAGAATTTGATGTACAGGAAGTGGTGATTGGTATGGCACATCGGGGCAGATTGAATGTGCTGGCAAATATTATGGGAAAAACCTATGAACAGATTTTCAGTGAATTTGAGGGTACGGGTAAGGTGGATCAGACGATGGGCAGCGGAGATGTTAAGTACCATTTAGGTTTTGGCAGTGAGGTGAAAACGCCCGATGGAAGATCTATGTATGTAAAGTTGATGCCCAATCCTTCTCATCTTGAATCCGTGGATCCTGTGGTGGTGGGTTTTGCAAGAGGAAGAGCCAATATTTTGTATAACTCGGAATATGAAAAGGTACTGCCTATTTTAATCCATGGCGATGCCTCAATGGCCGGACAGGGTATCGTGTATGAAGTATTGCAAATGTGTAAGCTGGAAGGGTTTTATACCGGTGGAACCATTCATTTTGTTATTAATAATCAAATCGGATTTACCACAGATTTTGATGATGCCCGTAGTTCGGATTATTGTACCTCTCTGGCGGCAATGGTACAGGCGCCGGTGATGCACGTAAATGGTGATGACCCGGAAGCAGTGGTGAAATGTGCAGAAATAGCAGCCCGGTATCGCAAGGAATTTCAGTCTGATGTGTTTATAGATATGGTGTGTTATCGTAAGCATGGACACAATGAGGGAGACGATCCGAAATTTACGCAGCCTACATTGTATGCTTTAATTGACAAGCATCCCAATCCCAGGGAAGTGTATATTAAATACCTCCTCGAGCATGGGGAGCCTGAAGCACAGGAGTTGGCGAAAGGGATGGAAAAGAAATTCTGGGATGACCTGCAGGACAGGTTGGATGAAGTGAAACAGAATCCATTGCCATATACCTATCAGCAGCCCGACCGCTGGTGGAAACAATTAAGAAAGGCTACTGATGAAGACTTTGACCAATCTCCTGAAACTGCTATAACCAGAGAACAATTTACCACAATCTTTGATGCCATGATGAAGTGGCCGGACGATTTTACCCCACTTCGAAAAGTAGAGAAGATTATCCGCGATAAGGTGAAATTATTTGATACCGAGAAAAAATTAGATTGGGCTACCGGCGAATTATTAGCCTATGGCAGTATATTGCTTGACGGTAAAGATGTTCGCATGAGTGGTCAGGATATTTGTAGAGGTACTTTTTCGCATCGCCATGCAGTTTTAAGGGATGAAAATAATGACAAGCCGTATAACCGTTTAAGTACCATCCCCGGTGCCCGTGGAAAGTATCGGATTTTTAATTCCTTTTTGAGTGAATACGGGGTGCTGGGCTACGAGTATGGTTTTGCAATGGCCAACCCGAATGCACTGGTAGTTTGGGAAGCCCAGTTTGGTGATTTTTGTAATGTGGCGCAACCTATGATTGACCAGTTCATTACTTCCGGAGAAGAGAAGTGGAATCGTATGAATGGATTGATCATGCTGCTGCCGCATGGTTATGAAGGACAGGGTCCTGAACATAGTTCAGCCAGAATGGAAAGATTTTTGCAAATGTGCGCCGAATTGAATGTGGTAATTACCAATGCCACTACGGCTGCTAATTTCTTTCATGTGCTTCGCAGACAATTGGTCTGGCCTTTCCGGAAGCCACTAATCAACTTTTCACCCAAAGCTAATTTACGACATGCTGAAAGTTATTCATTTATGGAGGAATTTATAAGCGGTCACTTTAAAGAAATAATAGACGATCCGTTTATTATAGATGCTGCCGGGGTAAAGAAGGTGATTTTTTGCTCAGGTAAGGTTTACTTTGACCTTGCTGCAAAACAACAGAAGGATAATAGAAAAGACGTGGCGCTGATTAGGCTCGAACAGTTATATCCTTTGCCTTTTAAACAGTTGGCAGCTCTTTATGCTAAATATGGTAAAGCAATCTGGTATTGGGTGCAGGAAGAGCCCCTGAATATGGGCGCCGCTTCGTTTTTACAAATGAATCTGAATACCGGACTAAGACATTTGGGATTGCAGGAAATCAATTATGGGGTTATCAGCAGAGAAAGCAGCGCCTCCCCTGCTACGGGATTTCATAAAATACATGCCCAGGAACAAAATGAAATCATCGAAACAGCTTTCTCTATTTAATTTTGTAACTCAGGATAATCAGCATAAACCATTAAGACATGATTGATATCAAGGTGCCAACAGTAGGAGAATCTATAAGCGAAGTAACATTACTGAAATGGGTAAAGCCAGATGGAGCCTATGTGGAAAGAGATGAAGTGATTGCGGAACTGGAAAGTGAAAAGGCTTCTTTTGAAGTGAATGCTACAGAATCAGGTATCCTGAAAACCCTGATTAATGAAGGGGATGAAATAAATATTGGTTCCGTAATGGCTCAAATAGACGAACTGGCGTCTAAGCCGGCTGATAAAAAAACAGTACCAGCCAGTAGCAGCATAACAGATAAGGAAGAGAATAAAATTTCAACCCCGCCACCTCCTGCGGAAGCAAAAGCAACAGGACTAGGGAAGATTGATATTAAAGTACCTACTGTAGGGGAATCCATCAGTGAAGTAACTTTATTGAAGTGGACCAGAAAGAATGGCGACCTGGTACGCAGAGATGAAGTGATAGCAGAATTAGAAAGCGAAAAAGCCACTTTTGAGTTAAATGCGGAAGAAGCAGGAAAATTGGTCACCAGGGCAAATGAGGGAGATACCGTGAAAATTGGAGACATAATAGCGGTTATTGATTCTGATGTTGCAGTGCCTGAAAAGCAGGAAGAACCTGCACATCAACCAGCGGTTGCGGCAACCCCTGTTAGTGCTAAGGAATCTAAGGCAGAAATGTCATCCCAGGTTGTATCGTCAGATATAAAAGCCACTCCGGTAGCTGCTGCTATTATTGCAGATAAGAAAATTGATCCTAAAACAATTACTGCCAGCGGCACTTCCGGAAGGATTGTTAAGGGGGATGTACTGGAAGCATTAAAGCATCCGGGCAGGATACCTTTTGGAGAGCAGGAGCTATTGTCTCGGAACGCACGCAGACAAAAAATGACCAGCTTGCGAAAAACCATTAGCAGACGGTTGGTGGAATCTAAGAATACTACAGCCATGCTGACCACTTTTAATGAAGCGGATATGACGCGGATAATGGAAGTGAGAAAACTATATAAGGATAAATTTAAGGAGACGCATGGGGTAGGCCTTGGCTTCATGAGCTTTTTTGCCAAAGCCTGCGCTATAGCTTTATCAGAATGGCCTTCAGTAAATGGATATATAGACGGCGATGAATTGGTTTATCATGATTATGCAGACATCAGTATAGCAGTAAGTACACCCAGAGGGTTAACGGTGCCGGTTATACGCAATGTAGAGAGTTTAAGTATGGCGGATATCGAAAAGAAAGTGATAGAGTTGGCGGCTAAAGCAAGAGATAATAAACTAAGTTTGGAAGAGCTGCAGGGAGGAACCTTCACCATTACCAACGGTGGCGTGTTTGGTTCGCTTATGAGCACACCCATTATCAATCTGCCACAAAGCGCTATTCTCGGGATGCATAAAATACAGGAAAGACCGATAGCATTAAACGGGCAGGTCGTAATCCGTCCTATGATGTATCTGGCCCTGAGTTATGACCATAGAATTATTGATGGCAGGGAATCAGTAAGTTTTTTGGTGCGAATAAAAGAACTCCTTGAGAATCCTGAAATGTTGTTGATAGGAAAAGATCCCGTAAAATCACTCCTTGAATTATAGAGATTTGCCGGATTGTAAAAAAGATGATATGAACTTAAGTAAGGTTTTTCCCGTGCTGGCGTTTATCGTGATTGCTATGTCCTGTAGCAAGGAAGCGTCGTTTGAAAGGGAGATGTCCGGTGATAAGAAGGAAATGTTATTGGTGAAAGTAACGCAGGAGCCTGTTGGTGCATCCTATAAAGGGGTAAATACACTCAGCTATGACAAAAATGGTAAACTCATCCATTATATAAACAAGATAGAAGGCAAAGTGGATGGACCCTATTCCGAAGGAGAAGAGATTTACTATAGAAATGATAAAGGAAATATTGATTCAATTCTGAGCATTGCAAAAGGATATGATGAAGACGGAAAACTTGTGGAAACAGATAGCGTCCTGGTGAAATTGTATACTTCCAATACAGGAGAATACAAATATGGCATTTCTTTTTTTGAGGATGATGATGGCAATCGTTATCTGGATAGTTTGGTCTATACTTATGATAATAGCGGACGCATAGTACAGGTGAGATTACTGTTGAAAGTGAACAACAGCCTAAATTATGTGGATTACCAAACCAGTACTTATTCCTATGATGACAATGGAAATGTTAGTGCTTTAGCTATAAAATT
Source organism: uncultured Terrimonas sp. (assembly GCA_964518685.1). Taxonomy (GTDB): domain Bacteria; phylum Bacteroidota; class Bacteroidia; order Chitinophagales; family Chitinophagaceae; genus Agriterribacter. The sequence goes on along the minus strand of CAZFGP010000025.1, from coordinate 25,781 downwards.
TTTCGGAAATAACCAGGATCCGCCACAAATGCTAACCTTTGGGTATAACGATAGTCTTTCTCCGTTTGATCTTGGCAATGATGGCAGGTTAATGGGCTTTATTTCCTTAGGGATAAATTCTCGTAATGGACTTGTCAGTATCACTGATTCTGAAGATGGTGCTGTGTGGCAGATTAATTATGATGAGTTCAATAGTGAGAAAAAGCCTGTAAAAGCATTATGGACTAATCTTACTACTCAGGAAAAAATTAATTATACCTATTATTATCAATAGCATCCGGTTTTCCTTCATCTATTCTTTCTTGTGATGTGAGCAGATTTTACGCTTATCTCAATACGGCTGTTGAAATTATCGGTTTGTACCGGGGGCATCAGCCATTAGCTGTCTTCCTTCGTTCCTTCTTTGCGGGAAATAAAAAATATGGAGCTAAAGACCGGAAACAACTCAGCCATTTGTGTTATTGTTTTTACCGTACAGGAAAAATGTTTTTCCCCCATTCAGTGAAAAACAAGGCAGATGTTGAAGCCCGTATTTTGTCGGGTTTGTTTTTGTGTACTACTCAGGATAATCAACTGTTGAATCAATTGAAGCCTGAATGGCATGAAAAGATTCATCTTTCTGCAAATGAAAAATGTGCAATAATAGCGAAAGAACTTGGGCTTTCAGAACTTAGGCCAATGCATATTTTTCCATGGGAAACAGCCTTGAGTGAGGGAGTGGATTACCCGTCCTTCTGTGTTTCTTTTCTAATTTGGCCCGATCTATACCTCCGTATCCGACCGGGGTATGAAGAAGCTGTGAAAAATAAGTTGAATAATGCAGAATTATCGTACCGGATGATGCATGACCATTGTATAGCATTTGATAATTCGGTAAAAGTTGGTTTGGTACTTGAACCGGATAAAGAAACCGTGGTACAGGATTATAATTCGCAAGAGATAGGAAAGTTTTTAGAACTCCTGGCTGACAGAGATCAACTTTTGGTTTGGGACTGTTGTGCTGCCAGCGGCGGGAAATCTGTTTTAGCGACGGATATCCTTAAAAATATTGAACTTACGGTTACGGATATTAGAAAATCAATCCTGATCAATCTTAAAAAACGCTTTGCCGTTGCCGGCATAAAGAAATATACTTCAGCGCAAATTGATTTGACCCAAAAGCCTGATCCGGCACAATTCCCATTATTTGATTTAATTATTTGTGATGTTCCTTGTTCGGGAAGTGGCACCTGGTCCAGAACGCCCGAGCAGTTGTATTTCTGGCAGGAGGGAAAGTTGAATTATTATACGGAATTGCAAAATAGGATAATGGATAATGTTATTTCTTTTCTAAAGCCGGATGGTTATCTGCTGTATATTACCTGCTCCGTTTTTAAAGCCGAAAACGAAGACAGAGTGGATAAATTAGAGCAACATCATGGGTTGAAATTAATAAAGAGGTCCTTGATGAAAGGCTATGATAAAAAAGCCGATACGTTGTTTGCCGCTTTACTGAAAAATATCGAAAATTGAAAATTAAAGGCTAACCGGGGTTATTATATCATTTTACCAATCGTATGATTCGCTTGTCTTTTCCATCAAAATAATGAAGCCAGTATAATCCGGCAGGCAGGTTATTTAGATGGTTAAAGTTAATAAACTGAATGGTTCCGCTATGCACCTCTTCTGTTTTGGTTACGAGCTTGCTGCCTATGGCATTGTAGAGTGTTAATAGAACTCTTCCACTTCTGTTGGGTTTTACTAATACCTGGAAGTTGCTTTGGAAGGGAATAGGATACACCTTTACATAGTCATCCTCTAATATTGTTTCGGCATTTTGAATTTCTCTTTTCCTTTCCAGAAGAGTATAGGCAACTCGCATATTGGGAATCCCATAGCCTATTCTGTCGTCAGGATCAGTATATTGATTGGCGCTTTTTTGAATTACATCAAAAATTTCAGCACTGGTAAATTCCGGGAAGGCCTGCCATAAGCAGGTAATGAGTCCGGCAAGGTTTGGATTGGCGAGTGAAGTGCCATTGGAGGTGATAGGATTGCCGTTTGTGCCTGCCACTATTGCGCCCCATCCAAGAGAAGCTACATTGGGCTTAATTCTGCCATCATAAGATGGTCCGTAACTGGAAAAGTCTGCTACCTGGCCTGCGCCGTTTACAGCGCCAATAGTCAGCACGTGTTCTCCGTCTGCGGGAGCTACTATATAGCGCCACCTGTCTTTGCCCGAATTACCGGCGCTGTTTGTAACAAATATCCCTTTTTTTACAGCCCATTCGGCACCTCTCGTAATAATGGTGGTTTTCCCATCCATGTCGGCATAGGTATGATTCATAGAGGCATTATCAAAAGTATTGTACCCCAGAGAAGAAGAAATCAGGTCAACCCCAAGACTGTCTGCTTTTTCTGCGGCAGCCACCCAGTTTTGTTCTTCGGTGGGATATTCAGAATCTACATTTTCTGTTCTGAAGAGATAGAAGTTAGCTTTCGGGGCTGAGCCTACCATGATGCCCGGCCGATTTGCCGCAATGGTGGAAAAGCAGATCATGCCGTGAAGATGTGCTTCTGTAACACTGCTTTTGCCCTCTACAAAATCCCAGGTTCCCAGTATCTGGTTGTTGAGCCGCACGCTGTCGAATGCAGGATTGGTATCATAATGAAAAAAACCGGCGTCAATAATAGCAATCGTCATGCCCTCTCCTCTGAAGCCTTTATTGTGCAGGAATTCACCTTCATGCAAATGGATCTGCGAATACATGTTCCCGTAGTTATAATAATCTTCTCCACCCTGAATGCCGGATATTCTCCTGACTGGAGGACTTATTTCAATATCTTTTTTTATAGACTGTTTAATTCTGGGAGCTATTGCTCTGATCGAATTTACAAAAGGAAGCGACTGTATATTCTGAATTGCAGAAGGATCTGAAATTTGTATCAATGCCTGATTCAGCCATTTGGAAACATTGAGGAGATGCACACCCTCCACTTGCAATAATTGGTTCAGATAATCTGGGGTAACCGGAAGATCGGAACTGTCAACAGAGAGATGCTGTCGTGCTCTTCGGTTGATCGCCTTTTGGGATAAATATTCGTTGGGGCGATTGAGGGAGTAAGGATTGTGCCCCTTATCTTTAAACAGAACAATCTGCCGGGTATCCTGGGTGTAACCATTCGCCCACAAAATCATTTGCAAAAAGAGCAACACTGTAGTTATTCTTATCATCCTTTTACATTGAGTGCTTTTTTAGGTAGAACCCTGAGCACTTTGCTGTAAGGCGGGTTAACCCCGGGTCTGAATTTTTCACGCTGCATGATCAGCAAAAGTTTATCTAAAATTTACAACACCTGAAAATTTCGGTTAATTGTGATCTATCATTTTTAGTTTTATACCATAACCATTATAGGAAAAATTGCCGTAGGTAGTATCGCAGGTTACAAAGCCTCCCATAGTGGAAGCCAGGGAATCACAGTCCATATCATATGGACAAGCGGTGGTTCCAGCCTGACCCGGGACAACGATGCGACAGTTTTCCTGAAAAAAACTTTTCTCGTACTGCCAGTAATTAAAATCTTTAAACACCAGTCCGATATCTTTCGCATATACCTCCTGGCTGAAGATTCTGGCCGCAATATTATTAGGACTTGTAATCGGATCTCCTGTGGCATAATCTTCCTGGTTTACGGTAATGGTGTTTTCCATATCTAATCCGTCTCTTGAAAAGGGTTGCCCAACATCGGCATAGGTATAATCCCAGAAAGCGAGGTAATTCAATGGCCCTGAAGACTCAATATAGGTATTGCCTTTCCAGCTGTACCAGTCCTTTACGGGACTTACCAATTTAATATATCGGAGGTTGTTTTCAAGAACTTCTATTGAATTTCTTAATGGAGTAACCATAAAAGCAGCATTATCCGTCCACGGCCCCCGGCCCAGAGAGTCTCGTATCTGCCGGCGTATTCTGAAGCTGCGCCGCCCCTGGTTATCTGTAATTTCAGCATCAACAAGGTCTTTGACCTGATACCGGCGAATCTCTTTTACCGTTCCATAGTTGGTATATACCGTAGAGTCCAGATTGTAAATGATATATTTACCCGGTTGAACAGGGTAGTATGCCGAAACTTCTGTAATGGCAGGTATTTCAGTTTCTCTTGTACAACGCTGTAGCCCCAGTAGGAGAAACAGAGATAAAATGATAAGAAAAAAATGACGATTTTTACTCATACATCTACAATTAGACAAGCCATTTCACTCGTTGCAATGCGGTATGGAAAGGTACAATTCTTTGGATAGTAAACGAATAATAAACTACCTGATTGTTAACGCTTTAACTGGCTTTTTATTGCAAAACTCCACATTTATTTTCTTATCCCTTAACGGAGTTGTTTTTTTTGATTCAAGAGGTTATTTAACTTCCTCAAAATTAACCTGGAGAGGAACTATTTCTACTAATTCTACGTCAAAAACCAATTCCTTACCCGCAAGAAAATGATTGGCGTCAAGGATAATTGCCTCTTCTCGGATTTCTGCAACTACCACCGGAACCGGTTGTCCTTCCTGATTTTGAAGTGTGAGTTGCATCCCCGGTTCTAATTTCATATCGGCGGGTACCTGTTCTTTAGGGAATTCAATAATAGCTTCTTCATTTCTCAAACCATATCCGTCTTCGGGGGCAATATTGATTATTTTTTTCTCCCCGGGACCCATTCCTACCACCCCGCTATCAAATCCTTTAATCATTTGTCCGGCACCTACTGTAAACTCCAGAGGTTCACGTCCGGCAGAGGAATCAAATTGTTCACCATTGATTAAACGTCCGGTATAATGCACACGTACTGTATCTCCCTTTTTTGCCTGTTGCATAAAATGTGATTTTTGTTGTAAAAAGCGGGAAAGGTAAAGGTTTCCTGCTCTTTCTGCAAAAGTTTAAAGATATTTGAACACGATTCGGGCTGGAATATTTGTTAAAATTTTGTTTTCCTCTTTTAATATGTTTTTACGCAGTTATATCCTTATCACTATATTTTTATTTGGAACAGGGTTATCTTGTTTTTTTATATCACAGAAAACCTATACCCATTCTCCTCAACTTGTAGCATCTGCTGCTCCCAAAGCAGCAGAGGTACTACCTGCTGCAGAAAGATTAGAACAATACCTTCACTTGATGAAGGGAAAATCAGTGGCTGTGTTTGCCAATCAGACTTCCGTGGCTCGGGGGAAGCATTTGGTTGATGTATTAATGCATCATGGCATTCAGGTAAAAAAAATTTTCTCGCCCGAACATGGATTCAGAGGCGTTGCCGATGCAGGAGAGAAAGTTGGGAATTATGTAGATACCCAAACCGGAATACCGGTGGTTTCTCTGTATGGCAGTAAGAGAAAACCACTTCCCGAAGATGTAAAGGATATTGATCTTCTTCTCTTTGATATTCAGGATGTAGGCGTTAGATTTTACACCTATATCTCTTCCTTGCAGGAGTATATGGAAGCCGCCGTTGCTCTCAATAAGCCCCTGATTATTCTGGACCGTCCTAACCCCAATGGTTTTTATGTTGATGGTCCGGTTTTAGAGCCCCAGTACAAATCCTTTGTTGGGATGCAGCCTGTACCAGTTGTGTATGGAATGACGATAGGTGAATATGCGGTTATGCTGTTAAAGGAAAATATGCTCTCTGTGAAAACGAATGATCATCCTGATGTTCTAATAAATCCGGAAAAGGCAGCAGCTATCCGTCCGGCTACATTCAGTCTTACTATCATCACCTGCAAAAACTATACCCACAGCAGTAAGTATGTGCTGCCGGTACGCCCCTCTCCAAATCTGCCTAATTTACAGGCTATCTATCTTTACCCTTCTACCTGCTTTTTTGAAGGTACCGTGCTAAGTGAGGGGAGAGGTACGGAATTTCCTTTTCAAATTTTTGGTCATCCTTCTCTTCCACAAGATTTGTTTTCTTTTACTCCTCGTCCAACAGAAGGGGCAAAGCGTTCAAAATGGTATGGGCAGGTTTGCTATGGTTGGAATTTGAGCGGTCCGGTGGAAAAGGTATTGCAGGAAGTAGATGAAAAAATACAGTTGAAATGGTTAATGGAAGCCTATCGGTTATTCCCTGAAAAAAATAAGTTTTTTATCCTTCCTTCATCGGGTAATATGGAAGGCTCCTTTTTTAATAAATTAGCGGGCAACAATGAACTTTGGCAGCAAATTAATTCCGGACTTTCTGAAACTGAAATACGCAATAGCTGGGAGCCTCGTTTGTCGGCTTTTAAGAAGTTGAGGAAGCGGTATCTCCTGTATGAAGATTTTGTACCCACTCCTTAAAACCTGCAATAAATTTGCCTTCATGCTTTCAGAACATACATCTCTTGCCGCTGATAATAAAAGCTTGCGTATTGTATTTATGGGCACGCCAGATTTCGCTGTAGCCTCTCTGGATGCACTGATAAAAAATGGATTTTCGGTTGTAGGAGTTGTAACGGCTCCTGACAAACCGGCCGGAAGAGGTATGAAGTTAAAGGGGAGTGCAGTAAAACAATATGCGTTGGAAAAAGGTTTGAAAATCATGCAGCCTGAAAAACTCAGGGATCCCTCCTTTGTAGATGAGTTGAAGTCGTTACAGGCAGATATTCAGGTGGTAGTTGCCTTCCGCATGCTGCCTGAAGTGGTTTGGAATATGCCGCCTGTGGGTACAATAAATGTACATGGCTCTTTGCTTCCTGAGTACCGGGGTGCGGCGCCCATTAACTGGGCAATTATCAACGGTGAAAAGGAAACCGGCGTTACCACGTTTAAATTGCAGCACGAAATTGATACCGGCAATATTTTATTGCAGGAACGGCTTGCGATTAGCGAAGAAGAAACTGCAGGGGAAGTTCACGACAGAATGAAGGAAATAGGAGCCGCACTTTTGGTAGAAACAATCAAAGGACTGTCAAACGGTACTGTGCAGGAACGTCCACAAAATCTGTTCTCCGGTAAGACGCCAAAGGCAGCGCCAAAAATTTTTACCGAAACCTGTCGTATTGATTGGAACAAATCGGCAAAGGATGTTCATAATCTGATAAGAGGGCTGTCGCCTTTTCCCGGCGCCTTTACCTCGCTGGATAGCAAGAGTCTAAAAATATTTAAGGCAAAGAAAATGATGACCAACCCTCTCCTTCAAACTGGGCATTACGAATCGGACGGGAAAAGCTATTTGCGTTTTGCGGCAGCAGATGGGTATCTTGAGGTACAGGAATTGCAATTGGAGGGGAAAAAAAGAATGACGGTGGAAGATTTTCTGAGGGGGAATAAGGTAATGTGAAATGGTCCGGCGCTTCTGATAGGAATTGAGATCATCGGCTGCCCGCAGTTGATTATTCTTCTGTTATTCTTCGTATAATTGAATTTGTTTCCTTAGCTTAGTAAACAAATGTTTATTATTTGTAAACTTGTGAAAGATTGGAGTGTTGGGATGAAGTGGATTCGGGGGAAATAGAAGCTTGAAAAATATGACCGGTTACAAATCAAAATGGCAAAAACTGCCTTTTCGGATGCTGTGGATCATAATGACAGGACTGCTGGTTTTCCAAGCCGCCTGCAATGAAAAAAATGCTTTGGTGCCAACATCGCCTGATGATAACAGGGATACCCTTCCGCCTTCGGAACCTCAGAGAGTCAGAAAAGTATTGATTATAGGGATTGACGGTTGCAGAGGTGATGCCCTGAAGATAGCGGACGCACCGAATATACTCGGACTTATTCCCAATGCCATCTATAGCTTTGATGCCGTAACCCAGGCGCCAACTATTAGCGGCCCCGGATGGTCTTCCATGCTTACCGGGGTTTGGAGTGACAAACACCAGGTGTTGAATAATGATTTTTCCACTGCCAACTACACCAATTATCCATCGCTTTATAAATTCCTGAAGATTCAACAACCAGGGGTTAAATCGGTTTCCATTTGCGCCTGGTCGCCCATTAACCAATATTTGTCTGTTGATGCGTCCGTTAAAATCAACGGAGCCAATGATGCAGCAGTAAAAGACAGTGGTGTGGCTCGATTGCGAAATTCAAATCCCGACATCCTGTTTATTCATTTTGATGATGTGGATGCTGCCGGGCATAACTATGGTTATGATCCTGCAGAGCCCCGATACATGAACGCCATTCATAAAACAGATGCATATACGGGAGAAATTTTAACAGCCCTGCGATCCCGAAAAGATTTTGAGAAAGAAGATTGGTTGGTAGTGATTTCTACGGATCATGGTGGTAAAGGCGCTTCACATGGCGGAGATTCTTTTACAGAGAAAAATATTTTTGCAATTTTTCACAATAGGTCTTTTTCTTCCAAAGAAATACGTCCCGATCCTGATGCGCTGAAAGTTTTGGAATTGTCTGGTAGTGGATCTGGGCAATATGCCTATTTAACCGATTTTTATGATGTAGATAATTTTGGTGCGCTCACCATCCGATTTCAGGTAAAAACTTCGGGACTGTCAGGTGATATCCCTTTTATTACTAATAAGGACTGGTATAGTGGAATGAACCGGGGATTTGTCGTTAATATCAAAGGTCAAAGCTGGAAGACTAATATATCAGATGGTAATCGCCGGGTAGATATTGATGCCGTAAATGTGCCCAGGCTGAATGACGGGCGCTGGCATACACTAACTACCGTGATTAATCGCAGCGGGAATATGACTATTTTCCAGGATGGGATTTTATGTGGTTCGGCTAATATTTCCGGTTTAACCACCATCAAACCGCCGGAAGACACCCGTATTAAACTGATAATGAATGAGGATATAACCGAAGTTTACGGCAGGAGTAATTTCACAATAGCCAATATTAAAATATGGGATACGGCGCTGAGTGATAGTTATATTGCAGCGGATATTTGTGATACCGTCATAAAAAACAACGATCCCTATAAAGAAAAGTTGTTAGGCTGGTGGACCTGTTTTGACGGTGCCGGAAATGTATTTAAGGACCGGTCCGGTAGCGGTTATGATTTTCAGTTCGGTACTTCGCCGGAATGGCGTATGTTGCAGAGGAATTTCTGTAATGCGGATATTCCGTTGAAGCAGATTGCTATGGTAGATATTATGCCTACAATAGCAGAATGGTTAGGGTTGCAGGTAGATTATGTAGCATGGAAACTGGATGGAAAGGCCTGGCTGCCTTAATCCTGCACAGGGCTTAAGGTAGCAGGTAATCATCTGCCGGTTTTCAGAAAGAAACAAATAAATAACAGGTTTGAAAATTAATATGAATTACAAAATGAAAACTCAGAAAACTCTTATCGTATTAACGGCTGTATTATTGATTGCCTGTTCAACTTTTTCCCAATCAAAAAAAGTGAAACATGTGGTTTTGATAGGCTGTGATGGTTTTGGAGCCTATGGAGTGCCCAATGCTGATATGCCCAACCTTAAAAAAATGATGAAGGAGGGCGCCTGGTCTTTAAAAGCCAGGTCTGTTTTACCTTCTTCCAGTGCTGTCAACTGGGCGTCAATGATTATGGGCGCGGGACCAACCCTGCATGGTTATACAGAATGGAATAGCGCCGTTCCTGAAATCCCTTCAGCCTATACCAATCAGTATGGTATGTTTCCCACCGTGTTTAGTTTATTAAAAGAGCAGCAGCCTTCCGCAGTGTCGGCGTTAATCTATAATTGGGATGGAATTGGGCCATTGGTGGAAAAGGAAGCTACCACTATCCGGGTTCATGTGGATAAAGCTAATACTGATTTCTATGCCGATACAACTGCGATAATTATAAAAGAACAAAAACCAACCTTAACTTTTGTTCACTTTGATGAGCCCGATCATGTAGGTCATAGTATTGGACATCGTACACAGGCTTATTATGACGAACTGAAAAATGTGGACGCCAGAATCGGTAAAATTGTACGCGCGGTGGAAGAAGCGGGCATTGCTGATCAAACGGTTATTATTGTCACCGCCGATCATGGTGGTAAGGATAAAGGTCATGGTGGTAAATCTTTAGACGAAGTGCTCATTCCCTGGGTGGTTTATGGTAAAGGCGTAAATAGAGACCACGAAATTAAAGATGTTATTATCACCTTTGATACCGCTGCAACTATAGCAAAATTATTAAAACTAAAGATGCCACAAAGCTGGAGAGGCGTGCCGGTAAAGGAGGCGTTTAAATAAAGCGAAAAGTTCTATCAGCGTTTTTGCTTTTCCAGGGATGAAATAATGAAATAATCTGTTAGTCAGTGAATTACTGTAGTTATAATGCGGTTATTAAGCGCCGCGTATTAACTATAGGAAAGATTTTAATTATGAATAAAATATTGTATTTTTTCTTCCTAACTGCAATTTTAAGGAGTGGTTATTCTTTTGCTCAGGGATCTCGGATTGTAGTGCCTGACAGCATTATGAATAAAGTTTATAACGAGATTAAGACGCCCTATAAATTCGGCATTGTTCTGGCTCCTGAAAATGATTCATTAGGGCTTGATTCGCCTACTGTTTTTCGGAAAGGGAAAAACTGGTATATGACCTATATTATTTTTGATGGCAGGGGATACGAATCCTGGATTGCAGAGAGCAATGACCTGTTACATTGGAAAGTGCTGGGGAAAACCCTTTCTTTTTCGGATTTCTCAGATTGGGATGGGAACCAAAAAGCAGGATATCTTTCTTTACAGGATTATAAATGGGGAGGAAAATATAAACTATATCGTTTTAACGGGAAATACTGGATGTCTTATTTAGGCGGACCTACAAAAGGATATGAAGCTGGCGTATTGTCTATCGGAATGGCATACACTAAGAAAAACCCTGCACATCCTCATGAATGGAAAAGATTAGATAAACCGGTATTAACCATCCATGATAAAGATGCCGGCTGGTGGGAAAATATTACTTTATACAAGAGTTCAGTTATCCACGACAAGACAAAAACTTTAGGCTATCCGTTTGTCATGTATTACAATGCCAAAGGCAATCGGAATAATCCCGGAGAACGAGATGCCGAACGTATAGGGATGGCCGTATCTGATGATATGTTACATTGGAAGCGCTATACAACAGATCCGGTGCTGGATCATCAGGTGGGCATTACAGGGGATGCCTATATTCAAAAGATAGGAGACCTGTGGGTGATGTTTTATTTTGGAGCCTGGTGGCCAAATACCTTCGGGGCGTTTAATCATTTTGCATGTTCCTACGATATGGTGCACTGGACAGACTGGAAAGGAGAGCACCTGATTCAGCCTTCTGAACCCTTTGATGCAAAATATGCGCACAAGTCCTCTGTATTAAAACATGAAGGTGTGGTGTATCATTTTTATACCGCTACTGATGCAAATGGACGCTATAGAATTGCAGTTGCAACATCCAAAGATTTAGGAAAAAGCAGTTTGTAATGCAAATAATGTGTTTCATCATCGTTAATCCCTAAACCAAATCAATAATGAGCACTTTGATTATGCGAAAAAATTATTTTTTGTTTTTGACCGGATTTCTTTTGTTTTCTCAGTTCCTCTCCAAGCCTGTTTATGCGCAGATGCAGATACGGCATCTCCGGTGTGAACATCTTGTAAATCCTTTGGGTATTGACGAAATTAAACCGTTGCTTAGCTGGGAATTGCAATCTGAAGAAAGAGGAAAAAGACAGACGGCTTGTCAGATTCTGGTGGCTGCCAGTCCCTTGGAACTGGAAAAAGATAATGGAAACGTATGGAACTCTGGAAAAATAAATAATCACCGGAACACCAGCATAGCTTATGCGGGAATACCATTAACCTCAGCAAAACCTTACTATTGGAAAGTGCGGGTGTGGGATGAAAAGAATATAGCGGGTGGTTGGAGTGAAATTCAGCAATGGTCTATGGGTTTACTTCATGAGGGAGATTGGAAAGCCAAATGGATAGGACCGGATGATGTTGCACCGGTTACTGAACAGGATAAATATGTAATCCCGCCATCTCCGCTATTAAGAAAAGAATTTAGCATTTCCCGGAAAATTTCCAGGGCCACTCTTTACGCCACCGCGTTAGGGCTTTATGAAGTTTATCTGAATGGCAAAAAAGCGGGCGATCAGTTTTTGGCGCCGGAGTGGACGGATTATGCTAAAAGGGTGCAGTACCAGACTTATGACGTAACCAACCTGATACAGGACCAAAATAATGTAATCGGCGCTACCCTGGCGGATGGCTGGTATGCAGGTTCGCTTTGGTCACATTTTTACAGAGGGAGGTATGGTTGGAACCGAAGATTGAAAGCCCAGCTTGTACTTGAGTTTACCAATGGTACTGCAGATACAATTTGTACAGACGATACCTGGAAGATATGGAATGACGGTCCTGTTCGTGAAGCCTCTATTTTTGACGGAGAAGTTTTTGATGACCGTTATAATCCTAAAGGATGGATGAAGCCGGAGTTTGATATCAGTTGCTGGAAGAATGTGGTTATAGATAACACGGTATCCGTTTCATTAAATGCGCAGAAGAATGAACCTATTAAAGTGGTGAAAGAGTTGAAACCCATTGGTATTATAGAAGTGAAAAGAGAAAAGTATGACCCGCTGAGATATATCATTGATATGGGACAAAATATGGCCGGTTGGATTAGGTTATCCCTGCCGGAAAATCCCGGTAAAAAGATTATTCTTCGTTATGGTGAAATGCTTACGGAAGATAGTATGTTATACACGAAGAATCTGAGAAATGCAAAAGCCAGAGATATTTTTATTCCATCAAAAGAAAAAGATATCCTTTACGAACCGCGGTTTACCTATCATGGATTTCGTTATGTAGAAATTACCGGATTGACAAAGCCGCCCGAACTTTCGCAAATAACCGGTGTGGTAATAGCCTCTGCATCTCCGATAGTTGCGGAGTTTCAAACTTCAAGTGCAGATGTGAACCAGCTCTGGAAAAATATCTTGTGGACCCAATTAGGTAATTTACATAGTGTGCCCACCGATTGTCCACAGCGCGATGAGCGGGCAGGTTGGATGGGAGATGCGCAAGTGTTTGCTCAAACCGCTATGTTTAACATGGATATGCAGGCTTTTTATGCAAAGTGGTTTATGGATATCAGAGATGAACAGATTAATGGCAGGTTCCCCAACTATGCGCCTTATATAACCGAAGGATTACGGTATTACGATGCGCCCGGATGGGCAGATGCAGGTGTGATTATCCCCTGGAAGGCCTATTTGAATTATGGAAATAAGAAGGCCTTAGAAGATAATTTTGATGCCATGTGCAGTTTTATAAACGCTGTTCAAGAAAAAAATCCTTCTCTGATCAGGGTAAATGAGGTAGGACAAAACTATGGCGACTGGTTAAATGGAAATAGTATTAAAGATACCGATTTTCCAAAAACCGGTGGCGCAATACCCAAAGAAGTATTTAGTACGGCATACTTTGCCTATTCAACTGCTTTGTTGGCAAAAGCCTGCAAAGCGTTGAATAAAGAAAAAGAGTTTAAACATTATGATGCTCTTGCCCGTGATATAAAAAAGGCATTCATTAAAGCCTTTATTAATGAAGATGGCGAAATAAAGGGCAATACGCAGGCCGGATATGCTATGGCGCTTGAGTTTGACCTGGTACCGGAGCATCTAAAGGCGAAAGCCGTAAACCTGATGGTGGAAGCCGTAAAAGCGTACGATTACCGGATTTCAACCGGTATTCACACTTCCGAGCGATTGATGCATCAGCTCAGTGTAAACGGTCATCCGGAAGTAGCTTACCGATTGCTGGAAAGTCATCGCTTCCCCTCATGGATGTATTCCATTGATCAGGGTGCAACAACCATCTGGGAAAGATGGGATGGTTTTGTGAAGGGAAGGGGATTCCAGGATTTTGATATGAATTCCTTCAATCATTATGCCATTGGTTCGGTAGGAGAATGGTTGTATAAACATATCCTGGGCATTCAGCCTGATGAAAAGAAGCCGGGTTATCATCATTTTTTTCTTCAACCGCAACCGGGAGGATCATTAACATGGGCAAAGGGCATATACCATTCTGTGGCGGGTAAAATAGGCGTATCCTGGGAAAAAAAAGACAAGAGGTTCTCATATGAAATTGATATTCCGGTAAATAGTTCCGCAACACTGATTCTACCCACACAAAATGAAATAACAGAAGCAGGTATCCCCATTCATAAGGTAAGAGGAGTGAAGGTGTTAAATAAAAAGAAAGGTAAAACCTCTCTTCTGTTAGAATCAGGAAAATATCAAATTGTCTATTAGGCAGCGTTTTTATCACTTACCTTGTCTTAGAGTAAAACTGTCTTTTATACTTTATCTCTGTGCAAGCGTTTTGATACCGTAAAGCATAAAAGGTAAACATTATCTCAAATTTGGTAAAAGAAAGTTTTTTTTGACTATATACACTAAAGTAAATTTGTTAATGAAATGCTTATGAATTACACCCGGGAGATTTTAAAAAAATTATTTTTTAAAACCTGCAACTGCTTTTTAGAACTAAAGGAATTGGAGTTGTTATTTTAAGTAAACGATGTTTAGCCAGTCTTATATTGCTGTTCGAAGTGGTGCACTAATCTTCTGTAATTTCCCTTAATTAAATCCTGTTTTCAATAATAGTATAGTGTTTTAATTTAAGAACGTTATTTTTTTAAAGTTGAAATTAAACAAAATGAGAAAAAAGTTAATTCTACTCTTCTCTTTCGTCGTATGTATTTTAGTGGCGGCTAACGCTCAGGTGTCCGTCTCGGGTACCGTTACCGACAATAATGGTGATGCGATGGAAGGCGTTTCAGTTTCTGTAAAGGGAACTTCCGTTAGTACGGCTACTGCTGCAAACGGCATGTTTTCGATCAATGTTCCTTCCCAAAATTCGGTGTTGCAATTCAGTTTTATAGGTTTTGCAAATCAGGAAATAAGAGTCGGAAACCTTCGGACTATCAATGTTCGGATGGCTGAGGAACAGGTGTTTATAGACACCGTGATAGTAGTAGGGTATGGTACGGTTAAGAAGGAACAGTTTACCGGCTCTGCCACGGCTATCAGTTCAAGGATCCTCTCAGCGGAAACCAATTCCTCGGTAACCCGTTCACTGGAAGGTGTGGTGCCTGGTTTGCAGGTAGGTTCTGTGGATGGACAACCTGGATTAGATATGGGACTTCGTATTCGTGGGGTAAGTTCTACTTCTCAAAACAGTTCCAATGCACTGGTAGTAATTGACGGGGTTCCGGCAGATTATGCCAACGTACTGTCTTCTATCAATCCAAAAGATATTGCCAGCGTCACCGTATTGAAAGATGCGGCTTCAACCGCTATTTACGGATCTCGCGGTGCTAATGGGGTGGTATTGGTAACTACCAAAAGAGGAAAGAGCGGCAGGGCGCGTATTGCTGCAAGTACCCGCATGGGATATAACTATCTGAATGATAATTTCCGTCCTAAGCTGATTCAAAGCGCTAAGGATCGTTACGAATATACCTGGGAAGCCATTTATAATTCCGCGCGCTTTGGTGTGGCAGGAAATAGTTCTACAAACGGAACCTATTCCACCAATCTTAAAACACCCAATATGTCGCATGAGGCTGCTGCAGAATTTGCCAGCCAGCACTTGTTTGATTATACAGGTTCCATGACCGATTTCAGACGCAATGTACTGGGCAACTGGATGCTGTATGATGTACCGGGAGCTGTTTATACGCCAACAGGTTCAGGCAGCAATGCCAGCGCAACCATGTCGGGAGCTTATTTGGTGAATACAGACGGAAAATTGAATCCCAATGCAAAACTCTTATTCCCGGCACAATCCTATAATGATTACTTCTTCAATAAACCCTTCCGCCAGGATCACAATGTCTCTGCCAGCGGAGGAACCGATAAGATGGATTATTTCGTTTCTGTGGGATATATGGAGGATCCTTCTTATATAGTAAACTCTTCTTTCAAACGGTATAATATGCGGGCCAACATCAACGCCCAAATAACAGATTGGCTGAAAGTAGGACAAAATACGGGCTTTACCAACCGCAATACGGCAATGATGGCCACCCGCTTTGGACGTAATCCGGGCGCTGTTGCACAAAATCCTTTCCGATGGATCAATGATGGTAATCCACTCGTTTCGTTATTTGCCAGAGATGCACAGGGTAATATAATTAAAGACGCCCAAGGCAATAACGTGGTGGTTGACCGGGAGGGGATCAGTTATTCTCCTCTGGGACCAACTACCAATCAGCGATATGCATATAATCTTATTAAATTAATGGATCTGGACAAGGATGTTACCAATTCCAATGACCTGACTATGACTGGTTATGCTACGGTATCCTTTCTGAAAGATTTTGAATTTACCGCTAATATGTCTTATAACCGGTATGCCGATGAACGTATCAGATATGGTAACATGGAGACCGGTCCGGTAGTGAATATTGGTTCAGTGGCAAATTTACAAAATACGGCTACCATTATAGATGCCCAGCAATTATTGAATTGGGGGCATAAATACGGTCAGCACAATGTAACGGCATTAGCCGGTCACGAGTATTATCAATACAAGGCTTCTGATATTAGATTTGCCAGTGCTTATTCTCTGATACCCAATTTTACCGGTTCGGGAAACTTTACCAGTCGTTATAATACTGCCGGTTCTCCATTTGGAGTGCCTGGAGATTATCCTGTACTGAGAAGGATGGAGAGTTATTTTGGAAGAGTGAACTATGATTTTGATAATAAATACTTTTTTGAGGGTTCTGTAAGAAGAGACGGCTCTTCCAAATTCCGTTATCCCGGTGATCGCTGGGGTACCTTCTGGTCGGCTGGTATAGGATGGCGGATAACGGCAGAAAACTTTATGGAAGGCACTAAAAACTGGCTGAACGATTTAAAACTCAGGGCCAGCTATGGTGTAATTGGTAATGAAAGCGGTATCGCAGATTATTCAGGTTACCAGATATGGAATTACAGCGCCAACTATCAAGCCGTTAACAACGGTACGGGTATTCCCGCAAGCTTTAATATCTCTCAGGGGGCATTGCCTAATACTACTTTAACCTGGGAAAATACCAACACTTTTGATGCAGGTATTGACTTCACGGTATGGGATACCCGAATTAATGGTTCTATTGATTATTACCATAAGCTCACCAATAATGCCGTATTTGGAGAACCGCTGCCTATATCTTTGGGTCAAAGTTCTATGACAAAGAACAGTGTTCATTTGCTGAACCGTGGGATAGAAATAGATGTAAATGTAGATGTAATCAGAAACAGAAATTGGAGATGGAATGTAGGGCTTACCGGCACCACGTACCGGACTATTCTGCAATCCTTCCCTGCATCTGTGGGTAATCCGAATTTGGGCGGCAATTTCACTTCCGCTGCGGATGGCTGGGGTAAGGCAGGTACAGGTACTACCGGTACTGATGTATACCTTCGCGGTGAAGGAAAGGATTGGTACAATTATTATTTGTATAAATACAAAGGAGTAGATCAAAATACAGGTTTACCGCTGTTTCAGCATACCGTTACCCAGGCAGATCACGATGCCGGCCGCTTCACTGCTGATGCAATCGGTTCTTACGTGAACACGACCAACTACTCCCTGGCCAACAAATATGAAATGGGGAGCGTATTACCCAAATGGATCGGCGGGTTAACGACTACGCTGAACTATAAAAACTTTGATCTTAGTGCGGTGATGGCTTATCAGTTTGGCGGCAGATTCCTTGCTCATTCCTATTCAAACGGGTATTATATGAGTGGAGAACTGGCAGATGGTATTTCTTCTGAAATTCTGCATAATTCATTTAATCTTAATAATCCCAATGCAAAATTTCCGATGGTTTTTTATAATGGAGATGCCAATTACACCTCAGGAGCAACTATTGGCTCATGGGCTTATACCGATATGTCGTTCTTTAATGCCAGTTATTTTAATCTGAAGAATATTACCCTGGGATATAAATTTTCAGATTCATTTTTACGGAAGTTGACTATAGATAACATGAGAGTTTTTGTAACCGGACAGGATATATTGTTTAAAACAACGCACTCCGGATTCGACCCGCGTTTGTCTTTGGTGGGAGGAATGGATGTAGGCGCTGCCTATTATCTGCCGCTGAGTTCCTTCTCATTTGGTCTTGATATTAATTTCTAAATGATATATAAAAGAAATAAAGATGAAAATAATGAATAGCGTTATAACAAGTTTCCTGGGAATGGCGCTCCTGTTTTTTACAGCGTGTTCAAAAAAACTGGATGTAATTCCCCAGTGGCAGATTAATGATCAGCAAATTAAAGACCTGCTGGCATCAGGAGATCCTGCCAAGCAGCAGATTATTTTGGGTGGAATGGCCAATAGTATGCCGTTGCTCTTTAATAAAGCAGGTATTACGGGTATGGGCGTTGCAGATTACTCCTATTATACCAATCAAAGTATTGGTATAATGCGGGATCTGGAAGGAAATGATATGGTATTAGGTGAAACTCAGATATCAGATAATCTTGCCGGCGCCAATGAATATAACCTGATAAATATTCCCGGAGCAGCCAACGAAAGATTAAATACGGCCTATTGGTTCTATCCCTGGGAATTGATTACTAAAGCCAATCAGTTGCTCGCCTATCTTTCCGATGATATTGTTGCCAGCAGTAACTTAACGAAAGAATATAAGGCAAGAGCGCTGGTAGTGAGATCCTATGCGTATAATTACCTGATGGAAAACTATCAGGATGCTTATATGCGGGGTGGAAACGGAAAAAAAGGAATGCCCTTGTACACCACCTATAATCCGTTTCAGACTTTAAAAGCAAGGTCCTCTGCCGAAGAAACCTATGCACTCATTAAAAGCGATATCAATGAGGCCGTGCAGCTATTTCAAACTGCAGGCGTAGGTTACACAGCAGCCACCGATGATATAGATATGGGGGTAGCTAATTTTGTGAAAGCAAGAATTGCATTGGTTACCGGCGACTATCCAACGGTTATTTCTGCCACCAATGACATCCTTTCCCATTATCCCAATTTAATGGTAGAATCTAATTATGGAGGACATAATTCAGGCACACCCGGATCTCCGGAGTATCTTTCAATTGACAACGGATTTTTAAATAACAAAAAGAACCCTGAAGTGATCTTAGGTTTTAGTTTAGGCGTGGCCGTAAATTATATTAATAACCTGATGAACATTTTCGGTGAAGGATATGGCGGGGTAAACCAGGCTTACAAGCGTATTGATGAAAGATTGTATAATAAAATAGCAGATGACGATTTCAGAAAAGATACCTATCAGGATGGTACTGCTTTTGGAGATTTCACTTATCCATCCAATTCAATTATAAGAACATTACCGTCTTATATCAACTTTAAGTATGCCGCTTCAAAAGGATTAGATGGAGATAAACTGAAATCGAATCAATCTGATACCTATTATATGCGGGCAGCAGAAGTGCTGTTGATGAAAGCAGAGGCCCAGGCTGCCGGTTCTAATCCTTCAGATGCATTGGTAACGCTGAATCAATTATTAGCGGCCCGTACCCGTTCCGGCGCCCCTGTGCTTACCACCTCCAATTATCCGGCGATGGCAGGAATGTCGCCTTTGGAAATGGTACAATTTCAAACCCGCGTGGAACTGTGGGGTGAAGGACGGGAATTTTACAACAACAAACGTTGGGGTATACCGGTGGATAGAAGTAGTTCTACAAACCATATTAATAAAGGACAGTTATCTGTGGCAGATATGACCATTCAGATACCTAATGATGAAATGCTTCATAACCCGTTGAGCACTCAGAATTAACAGCGTATACAATCGTTAAAAAAATCCGCTGAAACGAAAGCGGATTTTTTTTAAAATTTCAATCAGGGATGAAAGATAGTTTTTAATGCTGATTGGGCTTGCAATAAGTGACTTAAAATAATAATGATGAAACGGTGCATGATAAAATTTCTCACACAGAAGAATGTACATGCGGAGTTCCATTAGACCATTGAAAAGACAAAAGATAAACGAATGAAATTTATTTTCCCTTTAGTAATCTTTACCGCGCTTAGCCTGCATGGGTTTAGTCAGCGTTATAAATCATCGTTGTTTGGGATTAAAGGTGATGGGCTTACCCTCAACACCACTTCCATTCAGCGTGCGATTGATTATATTCATGAAAACGGCGGAGGGGTGCTGGAATTTTATGTGGGAAGATATCTTACCGGAACTATTGAGTTGAAGTCGAACGTAACGGTTCATTTATACGAAGGGGCAGTGTTGTTGGGGTCGCCCAATATTTATGATTATAATATCAATACGCCATATACTGCTTTAGTGTATGCCAATAAGGCTGAAAATATTGGCGTAACAGGAAAAGGCGTACTTGATGGGCAAGGGAGGACCGTAGCTTATAATCTGGTTGACCAGATTCAAAAAGGACTGTTGAAGGATGATTTAAAATACGACCGGGCTACCAACCGACGTCCGAGTGTGGTGTATTTCCGCGAATGCAACAATGCGCTAGTAAAAGGAATCCAGGTAAAAAATTCTGCATTTTGGGTGCAGATTTATGACCAGTGTAATGGTTTGGTAATAGACAGCACTTCGGTGCATAGTGAGGCATATTGGAATAATGATGGAATGGATATTGTTGACTGCAAAAATGTAACCATTACCAATAATTATGTAAATGCCAGTGATGATGCTATTTGTTTTAAATCTCACGATCCAAATCAAACCGGTGAAAATGTGGTCGTGCGTAATAATGTGATGCGCTCCAGCGCCAATGGCATTAAATTTGGAACGGTTTCAAGGGGCAATTACAGAAATTTTAAGATTGTCAATAATACAGTTTACGATACCTATCGTTCGGCACTTGCGCTTACGGCTCCGGATGGTGGGCTAATAGAAGATATATTTGTGGATAGCCTGTACGCCTACAATACCGGCAATGCTATTTATTTACGTAATGGTGACCGCTGGGGAGGAGATAAAGGGCCTGGGGAAATTCGGAATATAACCATTCAGAATGTATATGCCGAAATAGCAGCCATCAAGCCCGATACTGCATACGAGTATGAAGGACCCATCGAAGATTTGCCGAGAAATATCTCTCCTTCAGGTATTGTAGGAATACCCGGGCATCCGATAACAGGAGTGATCCTAAAAAATATTAAAATCGTGTATCCGGGTGGCAGTAACCCCAATTATGCATTTCGGGGAACCGGTGCAAGAGACCTTGACAGCATTCCCGTTATGCTTTCTTCTTATCCTGAATTCTCGCAATTCAAAGAATTACCGTCCTGGGGTTTTTATATCCGGTATGCCAATAATGTGAAGTTTGAGAATGTGCAGTTCGTTGCTAATAAGCGGGATTATCGGCCGGCAATCGTTGTTCAGGAAGCGAAAAATGTATTACTCCAGGGGGTAAAATATGTTGAGCCGGGAGGGAAAAAGAAACAATTATTTACCTACAAATCATCTGATGTTAAAACAGCGCCTTAATATGAGGAAGATACAATGGATCATCGCAGGTTTTCTGGTGTGTTTGTCCACCAGTTTTGCATTAGCGAAAGATTATGATGCGCATTCTTTTGGGATAAAGGGAGATGGGATCACGGTTAACACTGCCTCTATCCAGTATGCCATTGATTATATCAGCGGGCATGGGGGAGGACGGCTGGTATTTACAGTGGGTACCTATAAAACCGGAAGCATATATCTTAAAAGTGAAGTTACGCTGCACCTCGAATGGGGCGCAACGTTAATGAGCACCGCCAATCCCTTCGACTTCATAAAAGATAAAGATGTAAACTGGATGGCCATGGTTTTTGCAAAATACCAAACCAATGTGGGAATCACAGGAAAAGGAGTAATAGACGGAAGGGGTTTTGAAACAGCAAATAATATGACGAATTATATTCAGAGAAAAATATTTGCCGACAGTTTATTATGGGATAGAGCCAGAGAACCCAATCGTCCCCAAAATATTTATTTCAGGGAATGTAAAAACGTAACGATAAAGGACATTACCCTCAAAGACCCTGCGGGCTGGAATCAAACCTATGATCAGTGCATAAATTTATTGGTGGATGGAATTACCGTGGATGCAAAATCTTACTGGAATAATGATGGGATTGATATTGTGGATTGCGACAGCGTTATCATTCGAAATAGCTATTTTGATGCAGCCGACGATGTGATTTGTTTTAAATCGCATGATGAAACGAAAATTTGTCAAAATATTCTGGTTGAAAACTGTATTGGCAGATCAAGCGCCAACGGGTTGAAGTTCGGAACCGTTTCAAGAGGTGGTTTCAGGAATGTAGTGGCCAGAAACCTCACTTTCTTTGATACCTATCGCTCGGCTATTACATTTGCTGCCGTTGATGGCGGAGCCGTTGAAAATATTTTGGTGGATGGCGTTAGGGCAGTAAATACCGGGAATGCCATTTACTTAAGAATTGGCGATCGCTGGAGCAAGGGGAAAAAACCTTTGATGAAGGATATTATCATAAAAAATGTGTATGTGGAAATACCGGCAGGCAAGCCGGATGCGGGTTATCCTTATGAAGGTCCTATAGAGGATTTACCAAGGAACATTTCTCCTTCCAGTATTGTTGGTTTGCCGGAGTACAAAATACAAAATGTAACCCTCGAAAATATTGAACTGGTTTATCCGGGAGGAAGCGATCCTTTTTATGCCAAAGTTGGGCTTACTCCTAAGGAGTTGGATAACATTCCGGAAATGCCAAAATCTTATCCTGAGTTTTCGCAATTCAAGGAACTGCCTGCCTGGGGCTTTTATATCCGCCATGCAGACGGGATAAAAATGAAAAATGTAATCCTCAAAGCAGAAAAAAAAGAATATCGCCCGGCTATTGTATTGGATGATGTAACCAATAGCTCATTTTCTGAAATGAAAATTGAGGAACCGGCAAAGGATAAGGAAACTGTTAAAGACAAAGTATTCCAATACAAGTCGAAAAACATAAGCATTAAATAAAAATCACGCCAGGTTATGTTTAAAATATTGATGGTGACCATTACGATGTACTTAACAAGTGTAGCATCCGTTGAAGCAAAAGATTATAATGCCTCTTTGTTTGGGATTAAATCAGATGGAGTAACACTAAATACAGGCTCTATCCAATATGCAGTAGATTTCATCAGTGAGCAGGGTGGAGGCAGACTCATGTTTTATGTAGGACGCTATCTTACCGGCACCATTAACTTAAAATCCAATGTAACTATTCATCTGGAGGAAGGCGCTGTATTAGTGGGTATACCCCATATATACAACTATTTTCATAACGGAGATTTTGTTTCTGTTCTTTATGGAGAAAAGCTCAACAACGTTGCCGTAACGGGTAAGGGAGTGATAATGGGTAATGGACTTGCTTTAGGGGCTGACAGAGCAGAACAAATAAGAAACGGTTATATTCAAAATTCCGATAAAACGGTTGTGCCGGGGTTGATTCAATTGCAGGATTGCGAAAGTGTGACCTTGTCTGGTATCATCCTCAGAAACAGCCTGGGAGATGCTATTCAATTAAATCAAACTTCAAGAGTAAATATAGAGAAGGTAACGGTTGAAAATGACGGGCTGCCAGGAAGTGCACTAACTTTTAAAAATAATAATCAACTTGCAGTATCTCGTTGTTATTTTCATACTTCCGGAAAGGAAATTATCGCCTCCGGAAATAATCAAAATATTCGGATAGAAGATACCAGGAATAGTACCGGTAAAAAATTAAGGTAATTACGATAATCTTTTTTTAATAACTATAAATATGATTGACTATGCCAGTAAATGTACCTAAGTCATGGGGAAAAAGCATTGCCATTAATGTCCTTTTTCTCTTGTCTATGCAGTATTGCTTTTCTTTTGGCGTTCCGGGAAAAAATATTCCGGCTGATGGAATGGATAACTTTTCAAGTTTTTCCTTTCAGGATCAGATCGTGAGGGGCGTGGTGATTGACGATAACGGCGACCCGGTAAATGGCGCTACAGTGGTATTAAGTGATGGAAGAAGTGTTGTTACCAATGAAAAAGGAGAATTCAATTTTTCCTTCAATGGAACGGTTACCCTCAAAATCACCAGTGTTGGCTTTAAAGAGAAAAGCATAGTGGTTAATAACCCCAATGCCACAGTCAGGGTGAGCTTGTCTGTGGACAGCCAGGAACTGGAACAAGTGACCGTCACCGCTTTGGGCTTATCCAAAAAAACGAGGGCTGTGGGATATGCCATTGCAGAAGTAAACGGTTCGGCAGTACAACAGGCTAAGGAGTCGAACTTTGTAAATGCTTTACAGGGTAAGCTGGCCGGTGTTCAGATCAACACCAATAGCGGCTCCATGGGAGGCTCTTCAAAAGTGATTATCAGGGGGAACAAATCCATAACGGGAGATAATAATGCATTGTTTGTGGTAGATGGTGTGGTAATGGGCAATGAAAATGCAATGCCATCCTATAATCAGCAGATTGGCGGCGGAGGGTTCGATTATGGCAGTCCGATTCAGGATATCAACCCGGATGACATTGATCAAATCAGCGTTTTGAAAGGGGCTTCTGCTACTGCCTTGTATGGTAGCCGGGGAGCCAATGGGGTGGTATTAATTACCACAAAAAAGGGGAGCCGGAAAAGCAAGTTAGGAATTAGTTTTAATTCCAGCTATCAGATGGATAAAATTTCCTATTTGCCAAAATTTCAAAACAGATACGGAGGCGGAGGTGCAGCGCCGGCTAATCCCGCTTTTGAAGCCAGTGGTTTTGATACCTTGTGGCAAAGTACAAATCCTTCACTTTTTAAAAATGCGCCCACTTACACAGATCCTATAAAAGGAGGATACGATTTATACCCTCAATTTGGAGTGGATGAATCCTGGGGTCCGGAACTCTTAGGTCAGGTAATCCGTCCTTATTATTCTTTTGATGAGGATAAAGGGAATCCGTTTTTCGGGGTTACTACCACCTGGTCGCCTCAGCCAAATAATGTGAGAGATTTTTATGAAACCGGACATACTTATATCAATAGTATAAGTGTAGGAGCAGGCGATGAAAAGGGCGCTTTCAGAGTATCCTATAGTAATTTTAGTCAGAACTTTGTGCTTCCTAATTCTAATTTAAACAGAAATAATTTAGGCTTTGACGGTAATCGGAGTTTCGGCTCAAAGTTGACCATGGTAGTAAATGCCAATTATTCAACAAACTATTCCAAGGGCAGATCGGGAACGGGATTTTCGGGCTATAATCCTACTCAGTTATTAACCTTGTATGCTCAACGTCAGTTGGAAATGGATAAGCTGGCCATGTATACCTACCCCGATGGTACGGAAGCAAGCTGGAACAGAACCAGTCCTTCTAATCCTAAACCTTTATTTGCTACAACTCCGTATTGGCATCAATATATGGACTATCCGGACGATAACCGCAACCGGTTATTCGGTCAGATGGGCTTTGATTATAAACCCTGGGATTGGGCAAATTTGTCTGCCAGAGTGTACATGGATCAATACGATACCAGAATCCAGGAGAGGGTGGCTAAGAGCTACTCACCCGGATCGTACAGAAGAGTGGATTATAATCATCAGGAACTTAATTATCAGTTAATTGGTAATGTTCAAAGAGATTTGAGTAACGCATTTAGTTTGAATGTGTCTGCCGGTGGAAATATTATGACCCTGAGAAATGAATCCATGGATTATAGCTACTCGGGATTGATTACACCACTTCTGTATACCTTAACCAATAACATTGGAAGATTGAATGTAGTGGAAGGCATATATCAGAAACGAATTAATTCTTTGTTTGGAAATGTTACTTTTGGTTATGATAACAAAATTTTCTTAGATCTC